>CAMVQX010000017.1 GCA_947169755.1 uncultured bacterium | reverse complement strand
TAAAAAAAGACCTCGTTTAAGAGGTCTTTTTTGTTGATTAATTTTATTCAGGTTATGAAAAATATCTTTTCAAAAGTCCGTCAAATCCTTTACCATGGCGAGCTTCATCTTTTGCCATTTCATGAACAGTATCATGAATTGCATCATAACCCAATTCTTTAGCTCTTTTTGCAATAGCAAGTTTACCTTCACAAGCACCAAATTCAGCTTCGGCACGTAATTCAAGATTTTTCTTAGTTGAATCTGTAATAACTTCACCTAATAATTCAGCGAATTTTGAAGCGTGTTCAGCTTCTTCAAATGCATATCTTTTATATGCTTCCGCAACTTCAGGGTAACCTTCTCTTTCAGCTACTCTTGCCATTGCAAGATACATACCGACTTCAGTACATTCACCTGCAAAGTTTGCTCTCAAACCATCCATAATTTCTTTATCTTCAACTTTGCCGTCGCCAACTTTGTGTTCACAAGCGTAAACTTTTCCTTCTCCGTCAACACGTTTGAAGGTTGTAGCACCACACAAAGGACATCTGTCAGGAGCAGTTTCGCTCTCAGTTGACCAACCGCAAACAGTACAAATAAATTTTGCCATTAAATACCACCTTTCTTATATTACAATTTCAATTTTACTATAAAAATTAAATACAAAATAGTGTTAATTTAAAACTATATTTGCCGAAAATTTGTAAAAGATGCAATTTAATTTACTGCTCTCAAAACTTCCATAATGCATAAATAATGGCATAATGCACCTAAGATTACAAAAACATGCCACAGACAGTGCATATATTTTTTCTTCATAAGATAAAATACACATCCGAAAGAATATAAAAATCCGCCGGCAGCCAAATATGCTACGGCTAAATGACTTGCATTATTCCAAATAGAATAAACCAAGAATAATGATAACCAACCCATTACCAAATACAAGCCTGTTGACAGATATTTAAATTTTAATGTAAGACAAGAATATACAATACCTGTTATTGCAAGATACCAAGTCATTGCAAGTAAAGCAATTGATAGTGGAAACGGTACGGTTAAAAGTAAAATTGGTGTGTATGTTCCTGCAATCAGCATAAATATTGCACTGTGGTCAATTCTTTGAAAAACTTTTTTTGCGGTTTCGTTTACCATTGCATGATAAAGGGCAGATGATTGAAATAAAATAAAAAGAGTTGCACCAAAAATAGCTGTAGAAGCAGCTTCCATAGGGTTATGAGAAGATACTGCAAGCATGACTATTGCATAAATTGCAAACATTGCACCCAGAGAATGTGAAAACGCATTCATAAATTCTTCTTTTGGTGTATATTTACCTTCTGAAACCATAACTCATAATATACCATATATTGCCATATTAATCAATTATTTGTTATTTTGAATTCAATAAATTTTTGACTTGTTTGCGAATATCTTTGTCAACTTCAAAAATTTCATCGATTGTAGGGTTTTTGATAATTTGATGTTCGTTACACATTTTTTTTGTTATTGAATAAATGTCATATAATTTTATTTTTCCGTCAAGAAACGCAAAAACAGCTTCTTCATTTGCAGCATTCATACAAACTGTTGCCGTTCCTCCAAGTTTTCCCATTTTATAAGCCAGTTTTACTGTCGGAAATTTTTCAAAATCAGGTTTTTCAAAATCCAATCTTGCAATATCCGCAAAACTGAAACTTTTAGATTTTATACCTTCATATCTTTCGGGGTAAGTTATAGCGTATTGTATAGGAATATGCATACTTGGCAAACCTAATTGTGCAACAACACTTCCGTCTTTATATTCAATAGCGGAATGTACGATACTTTGCGGATGGACAACAACTTCTATATCATTATAATCAAAACCAAAGAGATGATGCGCCTCAATTACCTCTAACCCTTTATTCATTAAGGTAGCACTATCGACGGTAATTTTTTTACCCATATTCCATCTCGGATGAGCAAGTGCTTGTTCAACAGTTGCGTTTTTCATATCATCAACAGTTTTATGTAAAAAAGGACCGCCCGATGCAGTAATGATGAGTTTATCAACTTGAGAAATATTTTTTATACATTGGTGAATTGCACAATGTTCACTGTCAACCGGAATAATATTTACTCCGTATTTTTTTGCCTCGCACATAACAATATCACCTGCCATAACAAGTGTTTCTTTGTTGGCAAGAGCGATGTCAATACCATTTTTTATCGCGGTTAATGTTGGCTTAAGTCCAATTTTTCCTGAGCAGGCAACAAGAATAATATCATTTTCTTTATCGGAACAAATTTTTTCAAGTCCTTCTTCTCCAAGGCAAGTATAATGCGGTTTAAATTTTTCAGCCTGTTGTTTTAAAAGTTCAATATTATGACCGCCTGCAAGTGCAATAATTTCAAACTTATCGCGTAATTTATCAATAACCTCAAGAGCTTGAGTTCCTATTGATCCTGTTGAACCTATTATGCTTATTTTTCTTTTTTGCATTATATATCGACCGTATTAGTAATTGATTTACTGCTATCAACGTAAGTTTTCAGTTGTTTTGATGCATATTTGTAACCGTTAAATGTTGAATTGCCGCCAAGACAACCGCCGGTACATGACATAACTTCAATTAAATTACCAAGTTCGCACATACCGTTTTTGGCATATTTTTTCAAATCTTTTACTGTTTGTTTGTTTAAACCGTCAATTATTACCGCATGGGTAGGAATTTCTTCGGGTAGAAGCGATTGAACAGCTTTTGCAACACCACCTGTAATAGCGTAATTTCTTCCTTCTGCAGATGCTTCGGTTTTAAATTCACTTTCCGAACATTCATCAACCTGAATATCTTTTGCAATAAACCAAGCACCTAATTCTTTGTAATTTAATACATAGTCAACATTTGGATTTTGCATAGCTTCAGTGCGTTTTGCAACACATGGTGAGAAAAATACTGTCAGAGCATCAGGATGCTCACGTTTTACAATTTCTGCCGTATAATAAAGCGGAGTTTTTGTATTAGAGCGGTAAGGTTTCATTTCAGGAATATGTTTTTCAACAAGCTGGTTATATGCAGCGCAGCAAGACGTTGTCATAAATTCTTCGCCATCTTCCATTCTCTCAATAAATTCTTCAGCTTCATTTTTTGTTGTAATATCAGCACCTTGGGCAACTTCATAAACATCTGCAAAACCCAGTTTCAAAATAGCTGCTCTCATTTGTTTCGGAGTGCAGGGAAGTTGTCCCATTAAAGCAGGTGCAACCATTGCAATTACTTTTTTGCCTGATTTAACATTTTTCAAGATATCAATAATTTGGCTCTTTTCATGAACTGCACCAAAAGGACAGGCAACAGCGCATTTTCCGCAAGCAATGCATTTATTGAAATCTATTTGAGCAAAGCCGTCATCATTTTTAGAAATAGCTCCGACAGGACAAGCGTTTTCACACGGTACAATAATTTTTTGAATTGCCTGATAAGGACATACTTGAACACACATACCGCAATTTTTGCATTTTTCCGGATTAATTTTTGATTTTCCGTCGGTTACTTTTATTGCTCCAAATTTACAAGCGCTCTCGCAAGGTCTTGCAACGCAGCCCTGGCATAAATCTGTTACGTAAATTCTTGAAGGAACGCACCCCTGACAAGCCGTTGTTAAAACAGTCAAAGGTCTTGAATCCGGTTTTTCACGTTTAAAAGCTTCTTTCGCTACATCTGACAATAATTCCGTATCATCCGTTTCTTCGATTGAATCTCCCAAGCCTGCAATTGTTCTGTCGCGCAAAATTGCTCTTTCTTTATAAATACAACATCTAAAAGGTACTTCTGATCCTTTTGGACGCATGTCATACGGAATAAGTCTTGTATTCTCTTCAAAATTATCGCTTAAAAAAGCCTTTATAAGTCTTACTAAAATTTCCCTTTTTATATGAGATGTTTGCTTAGGGCTATTAATTGACATATTTTTCCCCTTTGATTTTCATTATCTCATAAACATATTTGCAAAACAACTAATATTTATCTGCAAGTGTTTCAACCCATCTGATGAGACTCGATATTTCGTATGGTTTTGGAATATATAAATCCGCACCGGCGTTTAATATCAATTCTTTATCGTGCAAAACAGATGTAACAACCAATTTTGTCCTGTCAAAAAGTTTGTTTGAACGGATTTCCTTGCAAAGTTCAAGCCCTTTCAATGTTTCTGCACTTCCGGCATCAAGAATTATTATTGCAGGAACAATATTATCCAAATCTTCAAGTTTTGTTAGTGTTTTAACTTCATACCCCTGCAGATCAAATATTGTCTTCAAAAGCAAAGTCATCGCTTCATCTTCTTCAATTATAAAAATTCTGTTATTTATTTCGTTGTTAACAGCGTTTTCTGCGGATATTTGCGGACGTTCAATTAAGAAATTTGATTTTGACGGTAAATTGGCCATTCTGTGAATTTGTATCAATGAATTTAAAAGATGTGCAGAATCTTTGTATTTGGTAAATTCGTTTGTTATTACCCCGATTGTTGTGTGTACGAAATTTGAACGTCGTCCAGCAAATTCATCCCCTCTCATAAGCATAAAACCGCGTTTTTTATCCTGCGGTGAATAAAATTTTTCGGCAACACTGTCAAATGCAAATGTTAAAAAGTTTGCGAGTTTTTCTGCTTTTACACCGTCTGTTATTATTAAAAATTCATTTTCCGAAATCGAACCCAGATAATCATTTTCCGAAAGTGAAGATTTTATTATTGCGCAATAAGTTTGAAGAAGTTTGTCAGATGCGAGTTCTGTGTAATTTTCTTTATAATTGTCAAAATTTTCAATACTTACAAGTAACACAGCCCAGAATTTGTTTTCATTAACAATTCTTTTTAAGGCGCGCATAGAATAATTTTTGCAAGGCAAGAAAAGTTTTGAATCAAAGTTTGTTTCAATTTCACGTCTCAAATGAGCTTTTATTCTCATTACGAATTCTTCGGTATTAACAGGTTCGGATATAAAATCATCAGCACCGTCAGCCAAAACACAAAGTCTGTCTTGAAGTTCCGCAGATTTAGAAGTTGCAACTATTACGGGGCGCATATTATAGGTTAGGGCTCTCAATTTTTTGCAATAGTCGGACAAATCACCCTCTACACTGTCGGAAATAATTACCAAATCAGGTTCTTTATCCTGTATAAATTTCATTGCAGCCAAAAAATCCTTAACGACTGTAACAGTATTGGTTTCGCTCGTCAGTAATTTTTTATATTTTGTTGAAAGTTCTTGTCTTTTATCAATTATCAGCGTGACTGACTGCATTTTTTGCTTGCCTTTCAATATTCGATACAGGAAGTTTAACCTCAAATGTTGTTAGGTGTTCTTTTGAGGTTACGGAAATATTCCCGCCCATTTTTTCGACCAAATTTTTTGTAATATAAAGTCCTAAACCGCTTCCTTGAACTTTACGTGTCAGGGGATTATCTATGCGTGAAAATTTTGTGAATATTTTTTCATAATCTTCTTCATTTATTTCAATTCCGGTATTCATAACTTTTATTGAAACAAATTCATTATCATAGCAAGATTTGATTGTGATTTTTGTATTTAAATCTCCGTATTTTGCGGCATTTTCTATCAAATTTGTCATTATTTGCTGAAATTTGTCTTTGTCTGCAAGAATAGGAGGAGTTTTTTCATCAATAATAACTTCAAAAGTTTTGTCAGAATATTGATTTTTTATAACAGAACATGTCATGTCTATAACAGGTTTTATTGAAAACTCTTTGTATACAAAATCTCCTCTTGTTTCTTGTAATTTGGAAACAGAAAGCATATTTTCAACAAGATTTATGAGCCTGTTTGATTGTTCAATAATTATTTTTAGAAACTTTTTTTTACTTTCATCATCAAGTTTGTCCCAAGAATTGAGTATAGTTTCCGAAAACCCTCTGATAGAAGTCAAAGGAGTTCTCAATTCGTGGCTTACTGTTGATATAAAATCGTCATTCATAAAACTATTATACATCATTTGTATGAGATTTATCTATAATTTTAAAGTTTTTATTTTTTAGTATCGTATACAAGATTGTTAAGATATGAAAAACTTACGTTTTTCATACCTCCTCCCCAAGTCTGGTAGCCGTTCTTTTCAAAGAATGGCTTTTTTTTATACGTATATAACAAGCTTTAATATGCTTGATGTTCTCTGTTTTTCTCATATAATAGAAATTATGAAGTACAGAGAAAATGTTAGAAACTTTTGTATCATTGCCCACATTGACCATGGAAAATCCACTCTGGCTGACCGTTTGTTAGAAAAAACAGGAACGGTTGCTCAACGTGATATGCAAAATCAAATTATGGATTCTATGGACATTGAGCGAGAACGCGGAATTACAATCAAACTCAATTCTGCCCGTATGAAATATAAAGCAAAAAACGGCAAAGATTATATTCTGAATTTGATTGACACCCCGGGGCATGTGGATTTTTCTTACGAAGTTTCCCGCTCTCTTGCGGCTTGTGAAGGTGCACTGTTGATTGTTGATGCAACTCAAGGAGTTGAGGCGCAAACACTTGCAAATGTCTATCTTGCGATAGAACAAAATCTCGAAATTATTCCTGTAATAAATAAAATTGACCTGCCATCCGCTGATGTCGAACGTGTAAAAGAAGAAATAGAAGAAGTTTTGGGGATTGATGCCTCAATGGCGATTCCTGTCAGCGCAAAAGCCGGTATAGGTATTGATGAAGTATTGGAAGCGGTTGTTGATTTGATTCCGCCGCCTGAAGATAATTCTGAAAAACCCTTAAGGGCACTTGTTTTTGATAGTGCGTATGATCAATATTTAGGTACATTGTGCTTTTTCAAAATTCTTGACGGAAAAATGAAGCTTGGTGATAAAGTTAAATTTATGGCATCAGGCAAAGAATATGATATAGTTGAACTCGGTTATCAAACGCCGATGAGAGTTCCTGTAGAAGAGCTTGTCTGTGGTGATGTAGGATATTTTGCAGGTTCTATAAAAGAATTAACACGGTTTGTCGGTGATACGGTTACACACGTTGAAAACCCTGCAAAAGAACCGTTACCGGGTTATAAAGAAGCCTTGCCTATGGTATTTTCCGGCATGTATCCTGTTGATAATGATGATTATGCCGATTTGAAAGAGGCATTGGAAAAATTGCAATTATCGGACAGCAGTATCACATTTGAACCTGAAACGTCAAGCGCTTTGGGATTCGGTTTCAGATGCGGATTTTTAGGAATGCTCCATATGGAGATTGCTCAAGAAAGGTTGGAGAGAGAATACGGACTTACGCTTGTAACAACAGCACCTTCCGTTGTTTATAAAGTTTACAAGACAAACGGCGAAATGGTGGAAATTGACAACCCTGCAAATCTTCCGCCGGCTCAGACAAGAGATTATATTGAAGAACCGTATGTAAAAGTACAGATTATTGCACCGGATGATTATGTCGGCACATTAATGGATTTGGCTCAATCAAAACGCGGAATATTTGTTACAATGTCTTATATTGACAAAGTGAGAGCAAGTTTGGAATACGAAATTCCTTTGAGTGAAGTGATTACAGATTTTTATGACCAATTAAAATCTCGCACAAAGGGTTATGCAAGTATGGATTATGAGTTTAAAGATTATAAGCGTTCAAAACTTGTAAAACTCGATATTATGCTTGCGGGTGAAGTTGTAGACGCACTTTCCGTTATTTGTCATGAAGACAGTGCTTTTTATATCGGTCAAAAACTTACTGCAAAATTGAAAGACATAATTCCTCGTCAATTATTTGAAGTGCCCATACAGGCTGCAATTGGCGGCCGCGTTATTGCAAGGACAAATATAAAAGCTTTGAGGAAAAACGTCTTAGATAAATGTTACGGTGGTGATATTACCAGAAAAAGAAAACTTTTAGAAAAACAGAAAAAAGGTAAAAAACGTATGAAATCAGTCGGACGTGTTGAAGTTCCGCAAGAAGCGTTTATGGCTGTTTTAAGCCTTGATGAGGAGTAATATCTGATTTTTTCAAGAGTAATACTGCAGATAATCTGTTGGTTACCCCAAGTTTTGCATAAATATTCGTTAGGTGTGCTTTTACAGTGTGTTCTGTTACGAACATTCTTTGTGCTATCTCTTTATTGCTGTATCCATGTCCTAAAAACGACAATACTTCAAATTCTTTTTCGGTTAAATTTTCTTGTTTTCTTCTCATATCTTCTTTTCCCAATTTTTATACTAGCAAAAGCGGATTTGTTTAAAATTAGACAAAATGCTACATTTAAGCGATTAGTCTGCACGTCCAAGATTTGAGCAGATGACAAATGTAAAGAATTGTTACAGAATATGTAAAAAATATATACGATTTAAGCAATTTTTAAATACAAAAATACTTTATATAAATACGAGAATCAATTTTAGGAAATTGAAATTTAAGAGAAGTATAATATAAGGAGAATAGGAACATGACCAAAATTAATGGTGAAAATGGTAACAGATTTGATATTAGAATAAATTTAAATCCAAAAAATGGTAAAACAGAAAAAGCTGATAATACAGTTGCTATTACTCCAACAAAGGATACAAAAGTATCTGATGTAGATTTATTAAATGCATCAACATTTATACCCGGAGTAGAAATAAATAAAAATGTAAATTTAGTTCTTCCGCAGATTAACTTAGCAAACGTAACTTCTGCAGATAGAAAAGAAGCTTTTCATCTTGTTGATAATCCGTTAACTCAAGCATATATGTATGGTCCTATTGATCGTGAATCAGCATTGGCTCGTATGGATAAATTAAATATATTTGCAGAAGATTTAATGTTGCCGGGAGACAGAGTTGGCGGTTTAAAACCAGAAGATGAAGTTCATATTGTATAAATTGATTTAGCATAATAAAAAAAGACCGGAAAACCGGTCTTTTTTTATTGCGATAATTATAAAAAAAAGTCCCGTACGGGACTTTTTTAAACTTCTACATATTCTCTCAAACGTTTACTTCTGTTTGGATGACGGAGTTTTCTCAAAGCTTTTGCTTCGATTTGTCTGATACGTTCACGAGTAACGCCAAACAGTTGGCCAACCTCTTCCAAAGTTCTTTGACGGCCGTCGTCCATACCAAAACGTAATCTCAAAACATCACGTTCTCTGGGGGATAGTGTGCAGAGAACTTCTGCCAAATCTTCTCTCAAAAGCTCAGATGCAACTGTTTTAATAGGAGCATCAGCTTCTTTGTCTTCAATAAAATCACCAAGACGAGAATCTTCTTCTTTACCGATAGGTGTTTCTAAAGATAAAGGTTCTTGAGCAATTTTAATGATTTCACGAAGTTTTGGAATAGAAACATTCATCTCTATTGCAAGTTCATCTTCGGTCGGCTTTCTTGAAAGTTCTTGAGCCAAACGTCTTGTAACTTTTTTCAATTTATTAATAGTTTCAACCATATGAACAGGGATACGGATTGTTCTTGCCTGATCGGCAATAGCTCTTGTAATAGCCTGTCTAATCCACCATGTTGCATAAGTTGAGAATTTGAAACCTCTTTCGTGGTCAAATTTTTCTGCTGCACGAATTAAACCTAAGTTACCTTCTTGTATCAAATCCAAGAAAAGCATTCCGCGTCCTACGTATTTTTTAGCAATACTTACAACCAAACGCAAGTTAGCTTGAACAAGTTTACGTTTTGCAATTGCGCCGGGTGTACCGCCTTCCAATATTTTGCGTGCAAGTTCAATTTCTTCATTTGCAGATAAAAGTTTAATTCTTCCGATTTCTCTTAAATACAATCTTACAGGATCATCAACGGCAATGCCTTTTGGTACTTCCATGTCAATTTCATTGTCTTCATCGGAATTTGTCATGTAAATATCACTGATATTTGAAGAATCACCCATTTTTGAAGTTACGATATCTTCAATATTATCAGTGCTTATTTCCATATTCATATAATTTACACCGTCGTCAGCTGAAAGATCATCTTCATCTTCGAGGTTTTGTAAATCATCTATATTTTCATCTTCCATTATGCTTACAACTGAGGAGCTTGTTCTTTTTTTAGTCATTGGTTTTCTCCGATTTTAATCTGCTATTTATTCTATCTCTAAGCTGCATTTGAATTTTTAGGGCTTCTGTTTCGTTATCATTTGCGCTTTTATATAAATTTCTGATTTTTTCCTGTTCTTTTTCTTTTTGACATTGATTTATTTTATTAATGTTTTCATGAATTAATGTTGTAAAATCTTTATCATCAAGATTTTGAAAAGTTTCTGAAATACTTATCAGATCTGTTATTACCCTTTGTATCTCGTGATTGTCAGCAAAAGCTGTATATAGCTTTTCGATTAATTCCTTCACATTATTTACGGTACATGTTAATTTGTCAATTGTAGATTTTACAATTATTAACGTTTCATCTGTAAACTCTGTGCCATCTATCATTTGCTTAATTTTATCAAAAGATATTCGGTTGTCTGATACTAGAAAAACGCTCAATAAATTTTTTTGCGCTTTTTCTAAAATTGGTACATCTTTCTTAACAATTCGTTCAATTTCTTGACTAGGCGAGGTTACAAGCATTCTTGTTTTTTTAACTTCGCGTACAAGTGCATTAAAATCAATATTCAAGGTGTCTGCAATCATTCTTATATATTCTGATTGGATAATCTCGTTTTGAATTTCCTGCAAAATCGGAATCAATTCTTTTACAATTTTTGTTTTATCAGTAGGGGTTTTAGGCTTTTCTTTCATAATTGCATTAATTTGGTAATCCAAAAGCAAAGGAGCATGTTGCATATATTCACGATAACTTTCAGCGCCTACCGAGCGAATAAATTCATCAGGATCTTTTCCTTCAGGCGGTGCAATTACTCTGATTTCGCAGGAATATTTGTCATTTGCAGTTGAAATATAACTTTCATCAAATTGTTTTATATCACCAAGTCCTTGGAATGCTTCTTTAATCAGTTCAGCGTTACGTTGGGTTGCCTTTTGACCGGCTGAATCAGTATCAAATGACAAATAAATTTTTCTTGACGGAGTATAACGTGATAAAAGTTTAATATGTTCTGCAGTTAATGCTGTCCCGCAAGAAGCAACGGCATTTTCAATTCCGTGAGCCTGTGCGGAAATTACGTCAAAATAACCTTCCATTAAAACTACGCTATCTTCTTTTTTAATTGCGTCTTTTGCTGTATAAAGTCCGTATAGAAGCTTACTTTTGTTATAAATCAGTGAATCAGATGAATTTAAATATTTTGGCATTTGGTCTTTTTCGATTGCTCGAGCGCCAAAAGCAACATAATCACCGAATTCATTCTGTATCGGGATAATAACACGATTTCTGAAGCGGTCAATATATTTGTCGCCTTCTTTTGTCTTTAATATTAAACCGGCTTTTTCTAAAACTTCATCTGAAAATTCATCTTTAAATTTTTTATAAAATTCATCATAAGCCTTTGATGCAACTCCAAGAGTATATTTTTCAATAATTTCTTTTGTAATACCTCTGTTTAAAAGATAATCCAAAACCTTTGTAGTTTCGGGATTTTTATCCTTTAGAAGTCTTAAATTGTAAAATTCGGCAGCTTTTTTGCATGCCTTTATCATATCTTCTTTTAATCCTTTATTACCGGATTTTTGGAGTTTGGCAGGCATTTCAAGTCCGAATTTTTCGGCTAATTCGGTTATAACCTGCATAAACTCTTTATTCTGAGTTTTCATTATAAAGGATATGGCATCACCACCTTCTCCACAGCCAAAACATTTGTAAATTCCCATTGACGGGTTTACTGAAAAAGAAGGTGTTTTTTCTTTATGAAAAGGGCATAATCCCCAATGGTGAGCACCGTTTTTCTTTAAAATTACTTGTTGGGATACAACGTCGACTATATCAAGCCGGTCTTTTATTTGAGAGACGAGTTCTTCTAACGTTTTTGCCATAATAAAATTTTAGCATTAACAAAATTTTTAATCAAAACATAAAAAAACGAACCAACGGTTCGTTTTTTAGTAAATATCGAGGAAAAGGAGGAATAATTATAACAAATTTATATTTTTGTTTCCGTATTATTGTTTACGGCACAAAAAATAAAAACTTTAATTTTTCACTCCTTTTTGTTAAGTTATGTTAACTCTATGCTTTTTCTTTAAATTTTTCAGCTTGTGCTCTTATTAATTCGCTGTCGGCAAAATAATTTATACGCATAGAATTTTTAATATCTGAAAGGGTTTGAGCGGCTTTTTGGCGTGCAATTTTACTGCCTTCTTCAAGCATTTTGTAAACAGCCGGTATATCTTTTGAAATTTCTATGCGGCGTTCTCTGATTGGTTTTAAAGTTTCTTCCAAAACATTATTCAAGAATTTTTTAACTTTAACATCACCCAAACCGCCTCGAGTGTAGTGAGCTTTTAATTCATCAAGATTTTTGTATTCAGGCAAATACTTTTCAAAATGTTCATCATTACAAAATGCATCAAGATAAATGAATACAGGGTTTCCTTCAACATTTCCGGGATCTTCCACTCTCAAATGGTTTGGATCGGTGAACATTGACATAACTTTTTTCTTAACATCTTCTGCGCTATCCGAGAGATAAATACAATTTCCTAAGGACTTGCTCATTTTTGCTTTTCCGTCTAACCCCGGAAGGCGCATGCAAACCTGTCTTTCCGGTAACAAAATATTCGGTTCAACAAGTGTTTCGCCGTAAATATGATTAAATCTGTTCACAATTTCCCTTGTTTGTTCAATCATTGGTGCTTGATCTTCGCCAACCGGAACGGTTGTGGCTTGAAATGCCGTAATATCAGCAGCTTGACTAATAGGGTATGTAAAAAATCCGACAGGAATCCTTTCTTCAAAATTTCTCATTTGAATTTCAGTTTTTACTGTCGGGTTGCGTTTTAACCTTGCGACCGTAACCAAATTCATATAATAAAAAGACATCTCACAAAGTTCCGGAATTTGTGATTGAATAAACATAACGGATTTTTTTGGATCAAGTCCGCAAGCCAAATAATCAAGAGCAACTTCAATTATATTTTGACGAATTTTTTCGGGATTATCCATATTATCAGTAAGAGCCTGCGCATCTGCAATCATGATATAGATTTCATCATAATCACCTGAATTTTGAAGTTCTACTCTGCGCTTTAAAGATCCCACATAGTGACCGAGATGCAAACAGCCTGTCGGTCTGTCGCCTGTTAATATAATTTTTTTCATTTATTGCTCACTTTCTAAAAACATTGTACAACAAAATTATTATTATGAATGATCGAGCAATGATTTAGATTTTGTAAACATTTCTTAACAAAACTTTCGTATTTATTAAAGTTTTTTTGTTCAACGGTCGTAATACTACATGTGAGTAAATGTAGTTATCGCTAAAAGCGATAGAAACAGAAAGACGGTGAACGGAAATGAACAGAATTGATCGAAACAATTTGGAAGCGTTAAAAATACGCTTGGGATCAACAAAAGGGAAAAAAGCAGTTGACAAAAATCAACAGGAAAAAACGGAAACAGTAAAGGAATTCGAGCCCAAAAAAGTCGAAGCTAGTGCATTAGATGCTGCTGCAGCGCAAAATTGGGGCGCTCAGTTGTCGAAAATTGATGTATCTGATGCTGCTGTTGAAAGAAGAATGGCAGAAGCATTTGCAAATGCTCCATTCATGAAAGCATTGAATGAAATCAACGGCATTGAAGAAGAATTCGACTTTGTAAGATTTGCACTAAACAATATTGCAGGTGTAGATCGTGCAAAATTGGCAAGACATCTTGAAAAACCGCTTAGTCAGGAAACAGAAGCGGGTACTGTAAATATGTTTAAAATGTTAACTGCATAACTTATAAATACACATTTACTCAACATTGATGACCGGCGTGAGCCGGTCTTTTGTTTATATTATGTTATAATCTGATTATGTTTGATTTTTTAAGTGTCATAGTAAATGAAATTCGTTCATATTTTGTGCCTGAAAAAATTACGTATGAAATTACCGGTGAGTGTAAAAAATGCGGCAAATGCTGTAATTATATGTATAGTTACGATACTTATACCGAAAAAGAATTTAAGATAATGCAATTTCTTTTTCCTGCATATAAAAGATTCTACATAAAGGGAAAAGATGAAGAGGGAAATTTAATTTTTGCGTGCAAAATGGTTACAGAGGATGGTCTGTGCTCGGATTATAAACATCGCTTACCAATGTGTAAAAAATACCCTGCCAAAAAAATCGGATACCCCGGACAACTCCATGAAGGCTGCGGTTACAAAGTTAATGTCAAAAAATTTGAAGATTATTTGAAAAGGTAAATCTACCTCAAAAAACGAATTGTAACGAAATACTAAGATACATTTTAATATTTGGCAATTTAAAAAATGTTTTTTTTTTACATGGTTGTAGTGTGAAAAAGGAATAGATTAAAATGGTTGTAAATGCAATATCACCGTGTAGTTTTGGTGCAAGACATTATAGCAAAAGAAACGTAAACAAAGTACATAATGAATCAGAACAAGTGCGGGAAAATTCCGGTTCCAAAACGACAGGATATGTTATTGCAGCGGCTTTATCTGCTGCCGTCTTGACAGGTGCTTGTCTCCGCGGCCATTACAAAAGCAAAATGGCAGAAGCTGCAGAAGCCGCACAAAGAACTTTAAAAAGACAACAAGAACAAGCCCAATTAGAAATAAATCAATGGAAAAGTGTTGATTATTATGACGATTTTAGACAGCAAAAAGATATAAATAGCAAATTGCAGTCTCAAGTTGAATGTTTGTCAAATGAAAGAGATGCGCTAAGCACAAGTCTTGAAGGCCTGAATAAACGTCTTGCCGAATTATTGGAAGGTGATTCAACCCCGAAAGAAGCTCGTGAAAAAATAATAAATGAATTAAAACGAAAAATTGCCAAAGGTGAATTGAGTTACGATATTTCTCGTCAACCTATTGTTTCTACGGAAGGCAAGAATATAAGATGGGAATTACCTTTACATGTTCAAACTTCAAACAGAGCCGGCATGGAAAGTTTATATATCCCTGAAATTGCTAAAGATGGCAGCTTTGTTTTGAGAATACCAAAAACTGATGCTATAAAAGTTACTCATGAATCTAAAAGTTTTAGATCGGTTAAAAATAAGGAATCTTCAATAGCTATTTCTTACGGTAAATCTGTAAATTGGGATAGTGATAAGATTGCACGTGATTTGTTGCAAAACTTCTATGATGGTCATGGTCAGACATTGGATGGTGTAAATATGATATTTACACCTGTCGGACAAGGAAGATATAAAGTTAGAATCGAAGGTCAGTCAACATTTACTCCGGACAAAGCTATATATTTGGGACTTTCGTCTAAACAATTCAATACCAAAGCTGCAGGAAATTACGGTGAAGGTATAAAAATGGCTTCGTTGAAACTATTGACTGATGCGGGTGCAAAAGACGTAAGGATTGCTTCTGACAATTGGCTTTGCAGATGGACTATCGGCCAGAGTGAGTTGTTGACAGATGAAGGTGAAAAAGTAATGTGCTATTCTGTTGACAAATTACCTCAAAGAATCGAAGGTAATTATATTGAATTTGAAACAGACAGTATGGATCTTTTACAATCGTTAAGAAAATCCGTAAATCGTTTTTATCATTCATCAAACAAGGATTTTGAATGCCCGCAGTTTGAAAACGACTTTTTGGGTATAAAAATGCTTCCGAACAGTGATAGGGGTGCAATTTATATCGCAGGTCAAAGATTTGAATTTAATGGTGATTATGACGGACTAAAAGGTGTAAGTATTTTCTTGAAAGATAAATTACCGAAAGATGTTGTGGATGAATCCCGTGATAGAACATCTTTGAATACTACAGATCTTAAAAATATTGCAGAATACATAGCCGGTAAAAATGATATTGTTTTTGAAGATAAATTAAAAATTCTAAAATCACTTGATAAGTATTGGAGTAAGAAAAATAAAAATACTCCAATGGATGATTTTATGGAACAATTTGTTTATAAATTAGGTACGAAATACAATTTTATTGGTAATTCAAATATAAGATTTCCTTCCCATTTTATTGCATATTCAAATGCAAGTGCTGATTTGGTAAGAGATTTACAGACGAAAGGTTACATAATTTGTAAAGAGCAATTTAAAGAACTTGGTATGCAAACAATTCATGAATTTATGCAGAATGCAAGAGCGCATGAAATTGTTGTTCCGACAGATATTCAGAAAAAGAAAATAGTTATTTTACGTGAAGCTATTTCAAGATTGGAAACAGCATTAAGTAAAAATAAATTCACACCGGATGAAATAGATACTCATATTTATATATTTGACAGAAATGCAGAACGTGAAAAGAAATTGTATGAAGATACTAACGCTGAAGCAATCATAGAAAACGGAGTATCAAAAGGTTTTTGGATAGATAAGGAATATTTAGATAACGCGACATTTACGGATGCTCTTGAAACCGCTTTGCATGAACTTTCGCACAAAGTGGGCGGTGACGGAAATGCTGATTTTTCATATAAACTTACTGATGTAAATTCTGATACAATAAATCAGATAATGACAAGTCCGGTAACAAGAACAGAATTAAGTGCTCTGCAATCTTTGTGGAATAATTTAAATTACATTATGGCTGGCATGTAAAAATGTAAATTCTGATGCGATAAATCAGATAAATAATATTTATGATAAAATCAAATTATGACAAAGATTTTAGATTGTACTTTACGTGACGGCGGGCATGTAAATAATTGGAAATTTTCTGACGAATGTATTTTGTCTACTGTTAAAACAGCTGAAAATTCCGGCATTGATTATATTGAAGTCGGTTACAAAATGCCTGAATGTATAAAATCATCTTCGTCAAAGCTCGTTGTGATGGTTGATGCCAAAAATATTCAACCGGTTGACAAAAGAGCCGATATGGTCAGGGTTGCATGTTATCCTAACAAATTGATAGAAGCTGTTGAAGCGGTAGAAGATTTTAAAGAACAGGGTTTTGGGGTGTTTTTACATCTTATGACTGCAGACAAATTTGAGGATTTTGAATATTTAAAAAATTGGAAAAATAAAGATATATTGGAATCTTTGTATTTTGCGGATACATTCGGTGCTTTTATGCCTTGTGATGTTGAAAATATATATAACAAACTTCAAAAATGCGGGTTTGAAAAAATAAGTTTTCATGCGCACAATAATTTACAGCTTGCTTTTGCAAATACAATAAAGGCTATTGAACTTGGTGCATATAGTATTGATGCTTCTGTTTTTGGCATGGGCAGAGGCGGCGGAAATTTGCCAATAGAACTTTTATTGAAATATTTAAACAAAAATAATTCTCTGTATTTGGATTTAATAAAAAAATATTATCTGGATATCAAAAACAAATATGAATGGGGATATTCTTATAATGCCTTAATAGGCGGATTGAAAAATATTCATCCGTCTGAAGTTAAAATGCTTTCGTTTTGATACTAAAAATTCATATACATATTTTGGATTCCGTTTTGGATTCCGTTAATATGCATCATATCAGAACTGTCCATTCTTTGTCTTTGAATTTTATCCATTGGAGAACGCATTGTTTCAACCTCAATTGAATTACCCAAATCCTTTACGGATCTTGGTTTCATTAACTGAGTTCTTTCCGTATCAAATAATGAATGATTAAATTTTGGATACTGTGATTTAACAGATGTTTTTTTGTATCCTGAAAATGTACCGTAAGGTGTCATATTGATATTGTCTTCATCAGCTAAAACAGGTGCAGCTAACATTAAAATTGCAGTTAAAATAATAAATCTTTTCATAAATATTCTCCTTGTTTTTATTATAACAGAAAAATTTTTTAAGTATATTTTATGCTATAATATTTTAAGGAGAAATATATGGATTTAGGAATAGAGATTAAAGGGTCTAAATTAATTGTAAAATGGGCTGATGTAAAGGCTGATTTTTACAGAGTATTTTTGAAAATTAATGATTTATATGTGGAAGCTGCAAAAGTTTATGGTGAAACACAGACCAGAATTTCACTTTTACCATACGGTGAAGGTGAATGTTTTGTACAAGCCGTAAAAGGCGGCAAAGTAATCCGAGAAACATCAAAACTTCAATATAAATTTGAAACATTGGATATTGTGAGCAAATTTGAAGGTAACAATATAAAATTTTTCTACAGCAGATTTGAAGGTGCAGACGGTTACAGATTATATAAAAGCGAAGACGAAGAAGGGTTTAACGGTTGCAAAAATTCCGATGCTGATTTTATTACAATCGAAAAATCAGCAAATACCGAATATAAAATTAAACCGTTTGTAAAAAAAGAAGACGGAAGCAGAGATTTTCTCGCATCTTCAGATGCTTTCAAACCGGTTGAAAATAATTTCAAATCGGCAACGATTTACAAATCATTTAATTTTAATATGTTTCTATCTTGGAATTTTGAAGGTGAAGCAGACGGATTTTTGGTATATCCGCAAAATTCAAAATTCCCTATTTTTGAGACTGATGACGGTTTGAGACACCATCTTGAACTCACTGAATTTAAAGGCAGTACAAAATTTGTTGTAAAAGCTTTTGTAAATACTCCGCAAGGAAGACTTATCGTAGCAGAATCCAATCCTGTCGGTTTGAGTATAAGAAAATATGAAAAACCGGAAGTTTCATTGATTATTCCTGCATATAATGCAAAAGATTATATTGCCCGCAGCATAGATAGCGCTTTGGCCTCAGACTTTGATAATTTGGAAATCGTTATTGTAAATGACGGAAGTACGGACGATACTCAAAAAATTATTGACTGGTATGACAAAAATTATGAAAATATAGTTTCAATACAAAAAGAAAACGGCGGTGTTGCAGATACAAGAAACGTTGG
>CAMVQX010000016.1 GCA_947169755.1 uncultured bacterium | reverse complement strand
GGTGATTTGTATTTAGCTTGGCATCTGGATATATATAATTCACGTCAATACATTGATGAGGCTATAACAGAATATCAGAGAGCTTTGGAAACATATATTGATTCAGCTGAAATTTACTTTAAAATAGGTCAGGCTCACTATTTCAAAGGTGATTTGGATAAAGCAATAAATTATCTTGACATGGCGGTCTCAAAAAATGATAAATTAGGAAAAGCCTACTATCTGCTTGCAGAAACTTATACTAAGAAAGCAAGATTTGTCGATGCTTCTTTGAGTGCCAAAAAAGCAATTAAGGTTATGCCATTGAGAAATTCTTGTGCACACTATTTGCTTTCCGGTTTATATAGAGTTTCTTCTGCAAGAAGTTTTAAAAATTGGTTTCTTGCAAAATATGAGTTTGTTTTATCACTTTTGACATTACCGTTTGACAAAATTGCGCTTGGTAATGTTTCAAAAACGCTTTCTTATGTCAAATTTTTGCCTATGTTAATAAAGGGTGCTTATTTCTTTCAAATAAACAGATTTTCTGAAGCATTGGAAGTATATTCTGATGCGATTGATAAAGCTCCCGGATTTATTCCTCTTTATTGTTTGTTGGGGGATATTTATCGTTCATTAGGAAGATTTGATGATGCAATAACTGAGTATAAAATGGCAATTTGGTTAGATAGTCTGAATATACCTGCTTATAGACATCTTTGTCAGGCATATGAAGAACAAGGTGACTATGACAGTGCGGTTGAGATATATGAAAAATTAATCCAAATTATGCCAAATATGCCTGATGTCCATTCAAATTTAGCAAATATTTTGTATGTTAAGGGTGATATAGACGGCGCTATATCTCATTTCCAAACAGCTGTTACACTCAATCCTAAAAAGCAGTGGACAAGTGTTGTTAATCAGACTTTGGGGTTTGTTTATCAAGAAACTAAACAGGATTATGATGCTGCTATAAGTTCTTATCAAAGTGCGTATTTGCAAACGCCAAAAGATATTGATATTTATGTTAATTTAGGCAGTGCATTTTATGATAAGGAAGATATTGAAAATGCTCTTCAGGTTTACAGAAACGCACTTGATCTTGATCCCGAAAATGCTAAAATTCATTGTAACTTGGGCTTTTTGTATTGGGGTAAAGGTGATACTGATGAAGCCTTAAAAGAATATCAGCTTGCAATCGATTATGATCCAAACTATGATATTGCATACAACAATATGGGTGTAATTTATCTTGATGATTTGGGCAGAGTAAAGCCGGCAATTGATTTGTTTACGAAATCTGTTGAATGTAATCCGAATTATGCTCTTGCGCATTTTAATTTAGCGCGTGCAATTGCTATTACAGGTGATAAAATTGAAGCTGCTAAACTTTATCAAATTGCACAAGATATAAATAAAATTACAAATGAAATTGATCCGCAGGATATTGTTGATAAAATTAATGATTTATTCAATTAATTATTTGTAAATTTTATCGCCGATTTGTACCTGCGTAACATACATTTCTTCACAGGAACCTGAGCCTCTGCTCGTGGGATCATTATCGGTACGACTCATACTTGTATGTGCAATAAGTTCACTTTTATCAGTGTATGTATCCACTAAATAACCATCAATTTTGACAATATTATTCTTTTTTATTTTTAACAATGCACCCATAACATTTGCATTAGCTGGTGTCATGTGTGTGTGCGAAAGATGCGCTCTTATATAACTGCCATCCCAAGGACAACCAGCATTCCACCTCCAAGTAAGCATTCTTGCTTGACCTAATGTCTTGGCGGATTTGAATTTCATATGTTTATAAAGAATTTTTTTGTCCTTAGCCAAATCCCCCCAAACAATTCCGAAGTCAATCAAATATAAATCATCAAATTTGCTGCGCATAATATCTCGAAACCAAAAATTACTGTTTTTTGCAACAACCATACCTGAAATTGAATACTCAGCCATAAAATTTAAAGCATAATCCTGCTTTTCACCTTTTGCTATTATATATTTTTTGCCATCTAAATTATTTTGAATAGGGTCTTTACTTGTATCTATTATGTGAGTTGTTGTTTCTGTAATCTTTGGAAAACTATAACTTGCCCAAAATACCAAATCTCCCAACATCGAATTGAGGCAGATAATAATAAAAATTATCAGACAAATTTTACAAAACCATTCAAAACTTTCGTCCATTATACCAAACTTTCATCATATACATTTATAGGCAGCGTGAACCCAAAAGTAGAGCCTTTTCCAACTTTTGATATAACGAACACTTTACCGTTGTGGTATTTTTCAATTGTTGTTTTTACCAGATGCAGCCCTAATCCTGTTCCTTTTACAGTATGTGCACTATTTTCAACTCTGTAAAATCTGTCAAAAATTTTATCGTGATATTCAGGTGCAATTCCGCATCCTTGATCAGTAACAGAAACTTCAGCATTCTCTCCGTTTTTCTTTATGCTGACAGTAATTTGTCCGTTATCCGGAGAATATTTGATTGCATTTGATAAAAGGTTTGTCAAAGCTCTTTCTATACCGTCATAGTTAAATAAAAATTCCGGAATGTCATCTGATTTTTCGACATTTATTGTTAAATTATGTTCCTTAGTCAGTGCTTTAACTCTTTCAACACAGCTATCTACAAGGTAATTTATATTATTTAGTGATTTTTCCATATCAGCATTTGCTTCCATTCTTGAAAAATCCAGAATATCGTTAACCATACCGTTTAAACGTATAATTTCTTGGTTAATTGTGCCGATAAATTCTTTTTGTGTATTATAGTCGAAATCGTTTCCATAGTTGTAAAGTGTATCAATATAGCTTCTCAAGACTGTCACCGGGGTTCTTAATTCATGTGATACATTTGAAATAAAGGTTGATTTCATAGCATCTATTTCAGCTTCTTTAGTCATATCAATAAGAACAATAATATAACCCAGATAATCTTTGCTTCTCGTGAACATCGGAGAAATTATTGATTTTATAACACGTTTATCTACTTGAATATTGAACTCCAAAGGTTTGTTTTCCATAACTTCAAGCGGTGTATCTTTAAATTCTTCAATTTTATCTTTAAAACAGTAATTACCTGCTGTATCTATGTAATTTTGGATTTTCATATATAAAATTTGGTTTTCTTCCAAATCCAAAAGCTTATGTGCATGATTGTTAACCATAACGACATTGTCGTTATTATCACAAACTACAACTCCGTTTGCGATACTCATAAGTACAGCTTCAAGTTTATTGCGTTCCAAAGTTAGTTGTTCAATATTCTGCTCTTCATATATATGTAACTTATTAGACATGTTATTAAATGAATTAAACAATTCTTTAACCTCAGAGCTTACATCTTTATCTTTGATATTGAAACCAAATTCTCCGCTTGAAATCTTATGAACACCGTCATGCAATATTCTAAGTTCTCTTGTTATTAGGTATGTGTTTATCAAAACCACAAATGCAAATATTATCCAAGCTACCGTGAATACAAACAACATTGAAGCGCGGGTTGTTTTTGAAATTTTTGTTATAATGTTTCCTGATAATCCTACGATTACTGAACCGTTAGTACCCATAGGAGAACTTGCTGTTATATTATGCATTTTATTATTCTCTGATGTCTTGTATATTGAATTTCCTTGATTATCTAAAAATTCTACAAATACAACATCGTTGCTTGAATAAATTATTGAATCTGCATGCTTTTTTAAAGTAGAGTAAATCTCTGTTTTGGGTGTTTTGGCAATAAGTTCATCACTTTCTGCAGCAAGTATTTTAGATACAACTTGTGCGAAATTTTGATATCCTTCGTTTAAATTTTTTTGTATATTAAAAGTTGCAAAAAATGCTATAGCAACAATTAGTATAGTGCTAAAAATAAGACCAAAAATAATAAGCCTGTTTTGTGCGGTTAAACTGACTTGCTTTTCCATAAGAATATTATAACACAAAATTACTTTTAAATTATATAAAAACCGTGCCACTGTCTATCGAATCTGTCAGATAAAATTTCCGATTTAGTAACCTCTTTCCAAACATATAACACCCGCAAAGGTTATCTTAGTGCTGCTGTGTTTCCACCCTGACACGGTTCAATATTTTGCGCCGCAATACATTTGAACGTCAACGATTATTAAATTTTCAAAGTTATATGCCAAACCCTCATAACAGGCTCTGCACCCCGCCTACACTTCGGGTCAAGAGATTGCAATTCCCCGTGGAGCACGGCTTATTTAAAATATAACATAAAAAATAAATTTTTCTAGCGTCTGCTTCCTATGTTAAACAAAGTTATTAAAACAGCTGTTAATGCAACTATACCGGTAATTAGAGAATATTGCGGCAAATAATTTTTTTTCTTTACTTCTTCAGGTGTATATAAATACGCGCTGTCATAGTTATTTGCAGTCGAATTATTTCCTCTAAAGTTAATTGAAATAGGCATAATTTTCATAATATTATTTTAAACTCTTGAATAAAAATTTTTGCTGATTTATTACAAAAAGTTAACACAAGATTTATAGCCATATGGTTAATTGAAAATTTGTATCAGCAATCAATAATATTTTGTAAGGAGATTTAATGGATAAATTAGATTTATACAGGTGTGAGATTTGCGGAAATATTGTGCAGGTTATTATCAGCGGAAACGGTGAATTATTCTGCTGCGGAAAGCCAATGAAACACATAGAGGCGAAAAAACATGAAGATGCAATTATGGAAAAACACGTTCCTATTTTTATAAAGCATGATGACTGTTCAAATGAAATTCGTGTTGGGGAAATATTGCATCCCATGCTGCCTGAACATTATATTATGTTTATTCAGGCAATATCAAAAGATAAAAATTTTGCTCAAATTAAATACTTATATCCTGGAAATGAACCTAAAATGTCTGTGAATTCCGATTTTGAGTTTGCTCATGAATATTGCAATATTCACGGGTTATGGGAGGGTAAAAATGCTTAACGAGAAGGTTCAAGATGTTCTTAATTCACAAATTAACAAAGAATTTTATTCAGCTTATTTGTATCTTGCTATGTCTGCTTATTTTGACGAAATTGGTCTTCACGGTTTTTCTGACTGGACTAAAATTCAAGCAAAAGAAGAAGTCGATCACGGCATGATATTATTAGATTACATAATTGAGCGTGACGGAGAAGTTAAACTATCTCAAATTGATTCTCCTGAGCGAAATTTTTCAAATCCGCTTCAGGTGTTTGAAAAAATTTTAGAACACGAAAAATATGTTACTGAAAGCATAAATTGTGTTGCGCATATGAGTGATGACGAATGTGATTTGGCAACAAGACATTTTATAAATTGGTATGTGGCAGAGCAGGTTGAAGAAGAAGCTAATGCTCGGGATGTAATTGATAGGTTAAAAATGTTTGGTGCCGAAAAAACTTCACTTTATCATCTTGATAAAGAATTAGGTGATAGGGAATATGTTTATCATAGCTATAAAGAATAGGCTTAATGCCTATTCTTATTCTATACCGCCTGTTAGAAATAATTTTTCAGTTAAATTACTGACTTTCTCTAAAAAATACCGGCTGCCATACAGAAAATTCATTATAGGATTTTCTTTCATTGTAACAGTTTTACCGTCAACATCAAAAGCAGCTGTTAATCGATTTTTATACTTTCTGTCATGTGAAAATTTTTCTATAAAATCTATAAAATCGCCTTCCGCCAAAGTTATTTTTTTTGATTTTAAAACATCATCATAGTCTCTGTCTATTGTGACATTTATACCTACAAATTTATGCTTTTCTTGTAATCTTATCATATAATCCAAAGGTAGATGTCTATCTTTTAGTAATATCCTTGCTTGATCAGAAAAATTAATTATCCCAAAATATGGATTTTGTCTGTTATTTGTACTTAAATCAACTCGCATTCTACACCTCTTTCTTTCATTATAAAACTCCTGAAAAAAAAATTTGCTATATGCTGATAATTTGTAATATATTTTAACTTATTTGTCTGAATAACAAAAATAGCTTATTATATCAGTATGAATAAGATTGTTGCAGTTGATGATGAAAAGATGGTTACCTCGGCTTTTAAGACATTGTTTAAGGTTGAGGGATATTCTGACGTCCATTTGTTTAATAATCCAAAAGAAGCTATTGAATTTTTGAAACTTGAGAAGCCGGATTTAATCATTTCAGATTTCATTATGCCGGAAATGAACGGGTTAGAATTTTTACGTGAAGCTAAAAAACTTTATCCTGAAGTAAGTATGATTCTTTTGACAGGGTATGCAGATAAAGAAAATGCAATAAAGGCAATTAACGAAATAGGCTTGTACAAGTATATTGAAAAACCTTGGGATAATGATGATTTAATACTAAATATTAAAAACGGCATTGAAAGAAGTCATTTACTTGAAAATCTGCGCAATAAAATTCAGGAATTAGAGGAAGCCAAGACGCAGCTTCAAAAGTATTCTACAGATTTGGAAAAGATTGTTGCCGAGCGCACAAAGGATCTATCAGAAGCTAATTTAAAGCTAACTGGAATTATAAATTACTGTGCTGACGGTATAGTTATTGTTGACGGACAAGGAAATATTTTGCAAGTCAATCCTGCTTGTGAAAACATGATTGGTCTTTCTGAAAATTCATTATGCAAGATGAAATTTCAAGAAATAGCTTATTCTAAAAATCAGGATTCAAATTCTTCAAAAGATAACAAGTCCGGTGGCATTTTTGGGCTTGGAGAAGACAATTCTGAAGTTTTACTTCGAGACTACTTTATTGTAAATAATTTGAGTAAAATTCATACTCCTGTTGAAATTAGTTTTGCTTCTATTTCAAATGATGACAATATGAATATTGATAAATATGTTGGTGTTATTCGTGATGTTAGTGTTCAAAAAGAAACTGAAAAATTGAGGGATGATTTTATTGCAACACTAACTCATGATATGCGAACACCGCTTTTAGCCGCAATACAGACTTTAAAATTCTTTTTGGAAGGTGCCATTGGTTCTCTTGATGAAAAACAAAAGGTTCTTTTATCTACAATGCTCCAAAGTAATGAGGATTTGCTAGGACTTGTAAATGCTCTTTTGGAAGTATATAGATTTGACAGCGGCAAACTAGAATTATGCAAAACAGTTTTTCCTGTTAGAGATTTAATAGAACAGTGTTACAATGAATTATTGTCCATTGCACAGAAAAAAGGCATTAATTTTAATGTTGAATATGAGTTGGAAGACGATCTTTGTATCTTGGCTGATAGAGGTGAAATAAAACGTGTTATTACAAATTTGTGCGGTAATGCATTAAACTACACAGCCAAAGATGGTCAAGTTGATATTTTGGCAAAAGCACAGAATGGAGATTTTATATTCTCGGTAAGTGATAACGGAAGCGGTATTCCTCAGGAAGATATTCCGAATTTATTTATGCGTTTTTCACAAGGTACAACAAGAAAGCGCTCAACAGGCACAGGCTTGGGATTATATTTATCAAGACAGATTATTGAGGCTCATAACGGGAAAATTTGGGTAGATAGCAAGCTGGGTAAAGGAAGTGAATTTTCATTCCTCTTAACTAATGTTGTTGCAGAAGGTAGAATTAAAGAAAGACAGGTTTCTAATGGCTAGTATAAAAGTCCTTATAGTTGAAGATCACGATATGGCGCGCATGGGGCTTTCTGTAATTTTAGGTAATAATGATAAGATTGAAATTGCAGGAATGTGTGCTGATGGTCAAGAAGGTGTTGATACTGCTTTATCAATTGCGCCTGATCTTGTTATAATGGATATTGGGCTGCCAACTATTGATGGTATAGAAGCTACTCGCAAAATTAAAGAGTCTAATCCGAATATTAAGGTTTTAATGTATACATCCCGTGAAGGCGATGATGATATATTTGATGCATTTAAGGCAGGTGCTGACGGATATATAACCAAGGGAGCGACAGCAGAACAGACTATATCTGCAGTTTTGGCTGTATCGGAAGGCGCAGGTTGGCTTGATCCTGCTATTGCAAAAGTAGTTCTTAGGAATGTACGTAAGGGCTCAGATAGTCTTGAACGTAAGGGTGAAATAAATTATAAATTAGGTAAAAATTTATTTGGTTTGACTGAAAGAGAAATGGAAGTTTTAGCTTTGATTGTTGATGGTTTAACAAATCCGCAAATTTCAGAAAAGCTTGTTATTACTATTGCTACAACTAAAACTCATGTACATAGTATTTTGCAAAAATTATATGTTTCAAGTCGTTCAAAGGCTATAACTACTGCAATAGAAGAAGGTCTTGTATGATATATGCTCTTTTAGGTGTGGCTGCCGCATTTTGTGCTTTTATACAATGGGGGGATGAAATTCCTATGCCTCACGCTGATTACAACAAAAAAGAGGCGAAGTATATTTTAAATGTAAAAAAAGCTGATGAAAAAGAAAAGTTTGAGAAAGCTGTATTAAATCGAAATCCAAACGGTTATATGACTGTTGAAGAATATGAAATTTTATCTGCTCCAAAAGATAAGATGAAAGAAAAAGTTGAGATACCTGTAATCCCTACTCCTGCAGATATGGTTTATGTGCCGCAACCTGCTTATAAAATTGTAAGATATAATAATCCTCCGGGAAATGCTGAAATAAGTATAAATGATTCTTTATATGAAAAACGACAATTAAATGCACAAGGGATTGTATCACCGGACTTTAAAAAACTTGTTTATCCTTCAGTTTATTATTATCCTAATAGCGGTTCTACAGCATGCGATATTTTTGTTATAAAACTTGATAATGCAGTCTCAAACAAGGACAAAATTCTTACAGCTAATGTAGTTCACAGATATTCTGAACCTATATTATCAACTGACAAAACTAATGACAACTATTATACATTTAGAACAATGACGCCGGTTGATTTTTCTGCTGACGGTTCAAAAATTCTTGTTAAAGAAAAAATCGGTAATACTCAGGATGGAATTTGGAAAACAACGCCATACATATATGATTTTAATACAAAAACATCTTATAGCTTGGAAGATGTTCGAAATGCAATAAGGTACTATTGGCTTGCGGCAAAGGATATGGATTTGGAAGACAAAAGATGGGATATTTATCCCTTAGGCTTTAGTCAGAAAAATCCTGATTGGGTAATCGTAAACGCGCTTGCTTATACAGGTAATACTCCTGTTAATCTTGGAACATGGGCGATTCATTCTTATGGTGAAAGCCCGCGTTTAATTTCAACTCAAAATACAACTGTCGGTATAAGTATGAATGGGTATAAACTGGTAAAAGATGGTGTCGAACCTCCTAAGATAATGAAGAAAGAAGCAGGTGATTTGAGACGTATTGAAAGACAAAATGCTTGGCAAAAGTATAAAGAAGACAAAGCTGAAGTTAAAGAACTTGAAAAATCATATAAAGCAAAAGTTAAAGAGCTGAATACTGAATTTAAAGAATCTCAAAAAGATTATGATTTAAGAAAAAAAATTAATGGCTCTACCGAAGGCACTGATACACTTGAGAAATATCAGGAAATTAAAGAACAACAAGCTATAAAACGTCAACAAGAATTAGAACGTAAAAAAGCAAAAGAATTAAGAGATTTGGAAAGAAAACGCCAGCGTGAAGAAAGAAGATCACAAAAGTCCGGCGAGTCTTAACTTTTCATTTCGGTTTAGCTTTTTTATTCTTGCTTCCTCTTTCATAGCAGCTGATTTTGTTTCGAATTCTGCTTGGTACACTATTTTTACAGGTTTGTTTGCTCTTGTATATTTCGCCCCCAAACCTGATAAATGTTTTTCAAATCTTTTTTCTACATTATCGGTATATCCGCAATAAAGGGTATTATTTTCTGTAAGCAGAATATAAACGTAGTACATATATTAAAATTAATAAAAAATGACGGTATATTTAACCGTCATTTAATGTATCTTTTTCTTTATTTAACCATTTAACCATTTAACAAACTGATGTAAACCCACCGGTTGAACCGCAAGAGAACCCGCCTCCGCAGTCTCCTGATGAGAATGAAGTTGACCCGCAATCACCCAATGTTGCCATTGCTGATGCAAAACCGCCTAAAAATCCGCTATCAAATGCGACATATTCGCCACAATCAGAATATAATGAATAATCAATTGCAAACGGATTGTTGGTAAAAAATTCATCGTATGAATTCACTTCAAATAAACTGTGGAATACACCTGCTAATGAACCTGCTGTTTCAACAGTTTCTTGAGGTTTGTGAAACAATACGCCTTGTAATTTTGTACCTGTGTTTTGTTTGTCTAAAATACTATTCATTTCATGCTCCTCGTATATATATAAAAAAATATTTTTAAACTCGATTTCAGCATGTATATCTTTTGTTACATTGCTTAATATAAATTTTAAATTTAGCAAAAAATTATGTTTATATATCTTATATTCGCAGGAGAAAATATGTACACCCATTTTTATGATAGCATTACAAATGCATATAGCCTTGCAAAGGGTAATAATCAAAATACTTACAACTACACCCCAAAGCATATGCGAAGAGTTATAGGTTCGCATTTAAAAAATTTTTATGGAAATGCTTTAAAACAAAGTAGATCCGGATTCATTGCTGCTGAGCTAAACAGACAAATACTAATCTCAAGAGTTATGCACGAGCACAATGAGTCACAAAACTTTTTACAACTGTTTATCTCAGCAATATTTAACAGAAAAAATAATAAAAATATGAAAAAAATTATATCCGATTCAATAGAAAATGATCCTAAATTAAAAGCTATGGTAAACGAATATAAAAACAGATTGGTTAGTTTATTTAATTACTAATAATTTGTAATTATTGTTTATATATCGTCCTCATGGTTTATGTTTTTCCCCCTCTTGATTGATGTAACTTTACATAAAGTTTTGTAGAGTATTAGTGGAGAGGTAGGATATGTTGAAAAGATTATTAACCATATTATTTTTGTTCACTGGCTTATCTGCCTTTGCTGCAGATAATTATTTGAATTCTATTGTAATTGAGAATAGCGATATAGGAGAGGCTATTGTATTGCGTTCAGACAGTATTGCCAAAATAAAGAAGGAAATCGATAGCGCAGATAGAATTGTATTAACCGTAAAAAATATTAAGCAATCTCCTGATATTAATACTCTTTATAAAAATATTTCTGGAGTTGACGGATTAATAATTCAAAATGATGGCAGCGATTTGAAGATATATGTTGAAGCGAAAGATATTTCAAATGCAAAAGTTATTTTCGAAACTCCAAATTCTGCTCCGATTATAGTTAGTGATACTCAAAATGAAAGCAGAATGATTTGGAGTATTTCATCAATTTTGATACTTTTAGCAATTATGCATTCAGCAAAAAATATATCGTCAAAACCAAAAGAGAAAGATATTAATGAGATAATAAAAGAACGTGAAAAAGCATTGTATAAAAGTTTTCAAAAAGAAGTCGCAACATTACCAAGTATGAACTACAAGCTGAAAAGTTACAGTAAGCATGTTCTTAATGGCGAAACAATAAGAAGTTATGAAAGCAGAATGTCTAAAATTTAATTTCTTATGATACTTTCAATTCTTTCAGCAGATTTCCCGTCACCGTACGGGTTTTTTGCTGTCAATCTTGTTTCATTAAATGATTTTGAAAGAATTTTTTCACTTTCGTTAACAATTTTGTCAAAATCTGCTCCTACAAGAATTGATACGCCAGCTTCAATTCCTTCTTTTCTTTCTGTTTCATAACGCATTACAAGTGTAGGGCAGCCAAATGATGGGGCTTCCTCTTGTATACCGCCAGAATCTGTTAAAATTAGCTTGGCATTTTTCATTAAATAAACAAGGTTAGGATAGTCCAACGGCTCCAAGAGATGAATATTAGAATAACTGCGAAGTCGTTTATTAATCTTATCTTTTACATTTGGATTTGGGTGAACCGGAATAACAAATGTATGATCTTTGTATTTATTTGCCAGATGTTCGATCGAATCAATTATTCTGTCTATGCGTTCGCCATGATTTTCTCGTCGATGCGCAGTAATTAGGACTAATTTATCATTAATCCTAATATCTTTACCTTCAAAAAATTTTTTTGCATCTGAAAGAGTTTTTTCTGATAGACAAAACAGAGCATCAATAACAGTATTTCCAACTACAAATATTTTATCTTCATTAATATTTTCTTTTATTAGAGCTTGTTTATTTGCCTCTGTAGGTGCAAAATTAACCTGAGCAATACGAGACGTCATTTGACGCATAATTTCTTCAGGAAACGGCTCATAAATATCATATGATCTAAGACCTGCTTCTACATGACAAACAGGTATTTTGTTATAAAAACTTGCCAATGCACCGCACAAAACGGTTATTGTATCACCTTGTACAATTGTTGTATCTATCTTGTTTTCCTGAAAAACTTTATTCAAACCTGTTAATATTCGTGTTTGCACTTCTAACAATGATTGATTTTGTCGCATACAATCCAAATTAATATCTGCTTTTAGTCCAAAATAATTTAGAGTCTGATTTGAAAGCTCTTTTTGCTGCTCGGTATTGCAAATTATAACGTTATAAATATTAGGATATTTTTTTAACTCTAATATTACCGGTGCTAACTTTATAACCTCAGGACGAGTGCCAAGTACAAATAAAATATTTTTCATAGTTTGATTCTATCATAAAAATTAAATACTGTCTTATTATACTATTGCTATATTTTATAAAAATAATTTATAATCAATAAAAAGGAGGAAATAATGGTAGACTTGTATATAATGGAAACTTGCCCGTATTGCAGAAAAGTAATGAATTTTTTGGATGAAAATAATATTGATTATAACAAAATTGATATAACTAATTCAGAAAATCACAGAAGATTACTTGAGCTTGGTGGTAAAGATCAAGTTCCGTTTTTGCATGACGGAAATACAAAAATGTATGAATCCTCAGATATTATAAAGTATTTTGAATAAAAAAAGAGGAACTAAACAGTTCCTCTTTTTTATAATTACTAATAATATTAATATCTGTAATGAGCAAATGCTTTGTTAGCTTCAGCCATTTTGTGAGTATCTTCACGCTTTTTGCAAGCTGAGCCTGAACCGTTTGAAGCATCTATCAATTCATTAGTCAATTTATCAATAAATGATTTTCCGCCACGTTTTTTAGCAGCTTCAATTAACCAAGAAGAAGCTAAAGCAAAACCTCTATCTGCTTTTACTTCAATAGGTACTTGGTAAGTTGAACCACCAATACGTCTAGCTTTTACTTCCAACAACGGAGTAGCGTTAGACATAGCCTTTTGGAAAATTTCAAGTGGTTTTTCGCCAGTTTTTTCTTCTAATTTTGTTAATGTAGCATAGAAGATTTTTTCAGCTAATGACTTTTTACCACGTCTCATTATTCTGTTGATAAATTTTGATATATCTACACTATTGTAAACCGGATCTGCTGCCGGAATACGTCTGGCAGGTTTAGAACGTCTTGACATTACTTCTTACCTCCTTTTTTATCTCTTTTTGCACCATATTTGGATCTCGATTGAGCGCGGTTTGCAACACCAGCAGTATCCAATGTGCCTCTAACAATGTGGTAACGAACACCAGGAAGGTCTTTTACCCTGCCGCCTCTGATTAAAACAACACTGTGTTCTTGAAGGTTGTGTCCAATACCCGGAATGTATGAAGTAACTTCAAATCCGTTTGTAAGTCTAACTCTGGCAACTTTTCTTAATGCAGAATTAGGTTTTTTAGGGGTTGTTGTATAAACCCTTGTACATACTCCACGTCTTTGCGGACAATCCATCAAAGCAGGAGATTTTGTTTTGTCAGTTAATTTTTTGCGTTCCTGACGAACCAATTGATTAATTGTAGGCATTTTTTTCTCCTTTATTATGTAATATATTTCGGTAAATCATATGCTAAAACCCTTACGCATTCTGCATATAACGGGACCGCCGAGTAATACTCCTACGTCCTATTTTACCTAATTTAGACGAATTTCAGCACGAAAATTTCAGCTAAATGTAATTATATTAAACATCGAGCACATTCGTTTGTCAACAAATCTTGAAAATATATTATAAACATGGTAATATTTTCTGGGAGAGTTTTTTATGAATAAATTGAAAGAAGTTTTAATATTTTTTGTTTGTGTAGGTATAATATTAGGTGCAGCTTATTTCACCGGATTTTTGAAAGGTTTTACGGTATCTGATTTTAAAGATGCTTATGACAATATTGCTACGATTGTATCATCAGGTGTAAAATCATTGGGCGTTTCTGAAATGATGAGTACTGAAACTACTGCAGGAAACCAAAATACAACCATTTTTAAAAACTACAAAGCTTTACCTATACCGGCAAGTGCGTTAAAGGGACATCAGGACTCACGTGCTTGGAATAATATCTTTAACTCTCCGCAAAAAGTTATATTCTATATCTATGATAATGATGATAAAAATCCAAAATATTCAAAAGATTTCCATAATCAAATAAGTTCTTATTTTGATAAAACAAAAATGTCCAGATTTTATAACATTGAACCTGTTACATTGTACTATTTTGATAAACTAAATTGGGGTAACACAGGTCCTGATAAAATTTGTAACAGTTTTCAAGAGTGTAATGAGTACAGAGAAAGAGCTGCAAATTACTCAATGCTAAGTGATTATTTAAGACGCTGCGGCAAAACTATGTGCATTATAAATCCGCGCAATAACCAATATGTTATGTTAAAAACAAGAAATGCAGCTGAAGCAATAAAAATGATTAATTCAATAAGAACTTGGTAATTTATACAAGTTTAAAATCACCATTTTTCTTTATGTGCTCAACCAAACCGCCGTCTTGTAAAAGTTTAATCATAACCGGGGGCAACGGTTCAATTTGCACAATTGTCCCGTTTGTAAGATTTTTCAATATGCCTTTTTCAATATCTAATTCCAGTTCATCTCCGGCATCAATTGAATCCGTATCGCATTCGATAGCCAAAAGACCTATATTGATAGCATTTCTATAAAATATTCTTGCAAATGATTTCGCAATTACTGCACCTACACCTGCAATTTTTATAATTTGAGGTGCATGCTCTCTAGAAGAACCAAGTCCAAAATTTGAGCCGCCAACAACAAAATCACCTTTTTTCATCGATGATGCGAAAGTTGGATCAGCATCTTCCAATACATGTTTTGCAAATTCCTGTAAATTTGAACGCAAGTAAAACAATCTTCCCGGTGCAATGTGGTCGGTTGAAATATTATCTCCAAATTTAAATGCTTTTCCTCGCATAACTATCTCCTTTTTAATTTTAATGTTATAATATCATAAAAAGGAATTGATATGTATTTTGACAGAAAATGTAAAATAACTTTTATATGTAACGGTGCTACTATTTTTAGTGAAGACGGCAGATTAACTGATGTCGAAAATTACCCGCCGTTGAGTGATAAAGGGCAAGATGAAATTGAAAAAATTTGTGAATTCCTGAAAAAACGCGGTATTAAAAATGATAAGATTTATACATCTCCAGCAGTAAGATCAACTCAATCTGCGGCAATGATTGCTAAGTTGTTCAAACAGGATTATGAAGTAATTAATGATTTACACCCGCGAAAATGCGGTTCTTTCAACGGAATGACATTTGAACAAGTTGAACAAAAATATCCGGAGAGTTTGGAAAAATTGATAAATAATCCTGAAGTTCCTACTCCGGACGATGCAGAGTCAATTTCTGCATTTATCAAAAGAATTAATACTACTATAAATAATTTGATAGAGGAAAATATCGGGAACAGAATTATTATAGTTACTCACAGAGATGTTATTAAAGCTGCTATATGTGCTGCTCTGAATCTTTCTGACAGCTCATTACACAGAATTTATATAAAATCCGGAAGTGCTACTCAAATAAGCTATTTTGCACATTGGTCAAGCTTAGTCTATTGCGATTATACTCCCGTCTAACAGGCGTTTATTTTCTTTTATCAGAAATTCTTTGCCTGGAGTTATATCTATAAAATCCCAAGGTAATTTTGTATCGAATGAGTAGTTTTTGTATGCAAATATATCTGTATTTATATTAAATTTCTTGGCAGATGCCTTAAAAGCACCTAATTTTCCGCCTTGTTTATATATTTCTATTAAAAAGTCGCTTAATGAAGAATCCCCTCTTGATAGAACAGCTTGCCAGTAATCCCATTTTATACTCGATATATTTGCTGAAATTCCAATTTTATGTAACTCTTTTTTTATATAATTTGATTTGTCCTCAAGTAATTTTGTATTTTCTCTGCCAAGCCATTGAAACGGGGTATTGGGTTTAGGTACAAAACTTGAAAATCCAAATGTAATGTCAAATCCTTTGTTATTATTTTTTAACGTTTTTGCAAGTCTTATAAGCTCATCTATATCATCATAAGTTTCAGTCGGAAGTCCTATCATACCGTAAAATTTTATGCTTTTCAAACCATTATCTTTGGCAATTTTTACTGCATTAAAAATTTGTTCTTCACTCAGATGCTTGTTTATAACTTTCCTCAATCTTTCGCTTCCTGCTTCTATTGCAAGAGTGATACTCTTTTGTCCGGCAGCTTTAAGTGTTTTTATGACATCTTCAGAAATCGCATCGACTCTCAATGATGAAAAATTCATTTCAATATTTTGCCCGTTACTAATTTTTTCATATATAAATTTACATATATCATGGAAATTTGGATGTGCGCTGACTTGAGCACCTAAAAATGCGATTTTATTTGTATGTTTAAGCCCAATTTCCAAAGCTTTCATAAGTTCATCATTTGGTACTGACCTCAACGGTAGATTTAAATATGAAGCAAGGCAGAAACCGCATCTGTTTGAACAACCTCTTGCCATTTCAATAATAAATGTATCTTTAAAAAAGGCATTTTCACCTAAAATAGGAGTGTATATGCATTCAGTTAATTTTTTAGTAAGTTTTTTAACTTTATGCGAGTATTTTGGCACATAAATCCCGTCAATTTCTGATAATAATTTAAGCGCAGTATTCTTATCACTGTTAGATTTGCAGATTTCAACTGCTGTTAAATTAATATCTTCTCCGTCTCCAATTATAAAAAAATCAAATATATCCTTGTATGGCTCCGGATTTGCACTTACAACCGGACCTCCTGCAAATATAATATTATCTCGGTCTTTTGATTTTAAAGGAATATTATATTTTTCTAACATTGAAAAAATTGTTAAAAAATCTGTATCGAAAGAAAAAGAAAATCCGAATAAATCAGGCATATTATACTTAGTTGATTCAGTATCAGAGCAGATTCTTTCAATTTTTACATCCGATTTTTCATCAATAGATTTATACAGCCATAAAAATCCAAGTGATGATAATGAAAAGGAGTAAGGCCCGGGAAATCCAAGCCAAACCGTGTAATCTGAAGTTTTATTCAGATTTCTGTTATATAGGTAAATTTCTTTAGGCATCTTCACCCTTCACATTTATGGGATTAAGGTAAAGTTCATCAACAAGCACACACAAAGTTGCAGCAATCGCAGGTGATAAAATAACTCCCCAGAATCCTAAAAATTGGTTTGCGACAAACAATGCCAAAAATATCATAAGAGGGTGCATTTTCATCATTTTGCCAAATAATATCGGTTTTATTACATAGTTTGATAATTGCTGGCACAATAAAAATCCAAGCACAATAAATATGATTTTGACTATTCCAAGAGGATATGCAACCAACAAAATAACTGCCAATGCAATTGAAGGACCTAATATTGGTATAATATCTAAAATACCTGATATTAAACCAAGCAAAGTTGCATAATCAACACCAAATATAACGAGTACTATTGCAACCATAATGCCGACCGCAACCATAGACAAAAGCTGAGCTCTCACGTATGCACCGACTTTTGTACTTATTGTTGATACAATACTTTCTGCTTTATTTTTTAAATCCGGCGGGAAGAATTGTAAAAATTTCTTTTTTAGATAATCTTTGTCAGCTAAAATATAATATACAATCATAGTCATAGCAATCAATATAACTATTAACTGCGCTAGTCCGACCGTTATATTCAAAGAGTGATTAACAACATCTTTTGCAAAATTCGATGAATTACCTATAACTGTGTCAAAATCAATCATTTCAGCCAATTTGTGGCCATATATTTTAGCTCCTGTTATAAAGTTGTAAACACCTGTAATCTTATCAGGCAAATTTATCATAAACACACGAATTTCTTTTATTGCAACTGCAATTATTGGCACAAACAAAGCGGTTATAGAAAGCAAACCAACTGCCATTACAACAGTTGCAGCAACAGTCCTATTCATTTTTTTTGACATATTTAAAACGAAAGGATTAAGTGCACAAGCTATAACGTATGCTCCAAAAAATAATAACAAAATGTTAACCATTTGTGGCAGTAAAAACGAAAGAATTATAACAAGTAATATAAAAATAATATTTTTTGCTGTCCAAAAACTTTTTCTGAATAACATTAAAAACCCCCTTACAAATTAATTTTATCAAAAAAATATATTATTGCAAATACAAGTCATTAATGCGTTTTTGTTGCAAATGTTACAATTTCTTAACATTATTTTTCAAAAAAGGCAATTATTTGATTATATATTACTTTATATATTTACGAGGCATAAAACACAAAGGATAAGACAATGGGTTTCTTAATGGGCGCATACGGTAAATTAATGGCCGGGCAGCGGATGAGGAGCATTCAGTTCCAACTCACCACTGTTCAGAGTCGATTGCGTCGTATTACGAGAGAAATTGGGGACAAAGAAAAAATGTACCAAGCTCAAGAACGTAATATGAAGAACCAAATGCAGGCTCAAACTCAATACTTTATCATGGGTGGTTTACAACAATTAGCAGGATCTAATCCTGTTGCAGCTGCATATTTAAATGCAATGTCTGGTGCTGGTTATGGTGAAATGTCTGGTATAAGTTCTGAACAACAATATCAATTCAGTTCAGCTTACAGTATGATTCAACAACAGGCTCAAATGCAGGCTTCAATGGCTAATAATATGTGGCAGCAAGTATTCGAAATGCAGCGAGATGCCGATTTGAATGCGTTGAAAGATGTTGAAGAGTCATTACAACTTGAAAAAGATAACTTAGAAACACAACTCAAGATTGCATCTGCAGACTACGAAGCAAACAAAGATATGGAAAAACAAGGGGCTCAAAACCTCAAACCGGATTACACAGGACAAGCGTAGGAAAATCAATAGGAATAAGGAATTTAATAAAAAACCGAGGTCACCCCCTCGGTTTTTTA
>CAMVQX010000015.1 GCA_947169755.1 uncultured bacterium | reverse complement strand
ACAAAGCATATAAATATTTTTTTTTGCTATTTTGAAAAATTTTTATATTATATACAAAAAATTAATTTATTATTAATTATTCTTTTAATAATTTATTTTTGCGCTAACATGAAACCAAAAGGAGAAAAATAATGTGGGATTATTCCGAAAAAGTTATTGACCACTACAGAAACCCAAGAAACGTAGGTAAAATTGATAATGCTGATGCAATTGGTGAAGCAGGTTCACTAGCTTGCGGCGATTCATTAAAAATATATTTAAAAATAAAAGACGGTATTGTAACAGATGCTAAATTCCAAACTTTTGGCTGCGGTTCAGCTGTTGCAAGTTCAAGCATTTTAACCGAAATGATTATCGGTAAAACCGTTGACGAAGTAAGAAAAATTACAAATAAGGATATAGCAGACCAATTAGGCGGACTTCCTCCTGAAAAAATGCACTGTTCAGTTATGGGATACGAAGCATTGGAAGATGCGCTTAAAAACTACGGCGATTATACAGATTTAGATGATTTGAGAGCAGAAGAAGCAAATAACAAAGCTAAAGAAAAAATCGTATGCACCTGTTTCAGCGTAACAGAAAATATGATTTGGGATGCAATAAAAATCAACGGTCTAAAAACAGTTGAAGAAATTACAAACTATACAAAAGCAGGCGGAGCTTGCGGAAAATGTAAAAGCGCTATCCAAGATATTATTGACACATATTATAAAAAAGAAGCTTCGGAAAATACTCTCACACCGGCTCAAAAAATCTTAAAGATTAATAATATCATAGAAAATCAAATATCTCCGGAGCTCCGAAAAGACGGAGGAGACATTACACTAGTTGATATTGACGGTAACAGGGTGCTTGTAAAATTAAGAGGAAAATGTTCAGGCTGCAAAAATTCACACCTTACATTAAAAGCATTTGTTGAAACAACACTACGTGAAACCGTTGATAAAAGTATTGAGGTCGTAGAAGTATGATATATTTAGATAATAATGCAACAACAAAAGTTGACCCACAAGTTTTGGACGCTATGCTTCCATATTTCAAAGAAGAATATGCAAACCCTTCAAGCATATATGATTTTGCAAAGCGTTCAAACCACGCGGTAAAAGAGGCTCGTGGCGTGATAAAAGACTTTTTTAACGCAGAAAACGAAAAAGAAATAATTTTTACATCCTGCGGTTCTGAAAGTGCTAACACGGCAATACGCGGTGTTTTAAACATGAACAAAGCAAAACGCCACATAATTACTTCAAAAGTTGAACACCCTTGCGTTTTGAACCTTTATATGGCTTTAGAAAAAGAAGGGTATAAAGTTGACTATATTGGGGTAAATTCTAACGGTGAACTTGATTTAGCGCAATTGGAAGAAGCTATAACAGACGATACTGCACTCGTTTCAATTATGTATGCAAATAATGAAACAGGCGTTATTTTTCCGATAGAAAAAATTTCACAGATAATAAAATCAAAAAATAAAGAAACAAAATTTTATGTTGATGCCGTTCAAGTTACGGGTAAGATTCCTATCGATGTACAAGCTTTAGGTGTTGATTTAATGGGCATTTCAGGGCACAAATTTCATGCACCTAAAGGTATTGGTGCTTTGTATGTAAATTCAAAAACATTAATTACACCATTAATAATCGGCGGCCATCAAGAACGAGGTAAGCGCGCAGGCACAGAAAATGTACCATATATTGTAGGTATGGCTCGTGCAGCCCAGCTTGCAACAGACAATTTAAAATATGAAGCTACAGAAATTAAACGTTTGCGCGATAAATTAGAAGCTAATATTTTAAAAAATGTCTTTAATGCACGTTTGAATGCAGGCATTGTAAACAGAGTTCCAAACACAACAAATATAGGCTTTGAATATATTGAAGGTGAGTTGATACTTCTTCATTTGAGTGATTTAGGGATTTGCGCAAGTTCAGGCAGTGCTTGCACATCAGGTTCACTAGAACCTTCTCACGTTTTAAGAGCTATGAATGTGCCATTCACAGCAATTCACGGAAGCATAAGATTCTCACTTTCTAAATTCACAACAGAAAAAGAAATTGATTATGTTTGTGAAAAAATGCCTTCAATTATTGATAAATTAACAAATATTTCACCATATCAAGATGAATTGGCAGCCTTAAAAAAGAGACATTAAACTTTATATTAATAAATAAAAAATCGTAGTGCTAAGGTACTACGATTTTTTATTTATTTTTAAATTTTTGGAAATTAAAGTCGTGTAGAATGGATTTTCACAATATCAAACCTTATTCTATGTCGTAAGGAGATATTTATGAAAAAACTTTTTATAATATTATCACTATTACTTATTGCAAATTGTTCCATAGCAAGCCAATATTCTGCGACTTTAGACAAGATTGAAAATTCTGTCTTCGGTTTTACTTATATGGACGATGATGAGAACCGCTTAACTAGACTTGAACAAAGTGTATATGGTGAAAGCAAATCGGGCTCAATAGATAAAAGAATTTCAAATTTAAGCAAAGATATGGCAGCAGATTCAATAGGGAAAGAAATTACACCTAAAGAAGATACATTTGCCGATGATGAGATATACTCTCCATCTGACAGATTTGCGGATTATACACCACCGAAAGCTGCTAACGTAGATTATCCTTCGATTAACGAACTTGAAAGAGAATTATTCAAGCAGGAATATAAAAACAAAGATTTGAATGAAAGATTGTCATCGTTAGAGCAAAAAGCACTTGGCAAAATATATAACAATGACGCATTTTCAACACGTGTTGAACGTCTGCAAGAAAAAATCAAACCAAAATCATTTATGGACAATAGCATTGCACAATCATCAAATGATTATTATGATGGAGATACAATACCACTAGACCACTATAACTTAGATGAATACCACAGTCCTGATTTCGATTATGAGAGCTATAATGCAAGACATACGCCGCCGGCTAAGGTAAATTTAGCTTCAGTTGAGCGTTCAATGTTTAAAAAATCATTCACAAAAGAAGATATAGATAACAGACTAACAAGACTTGAGAACACAATGTTTGGCACAACATTCACATCCGATACACAACAACAAAGAATAAATCGTATCGCAAGTGCCTATAAAGCCACAAAAACTGCAGGAAAATATGACTCTAATAAATTTACACAAAATATGGCAGCAGCAACACAAATCGGAATGCTAATCCTTATGATTTTAGCTTGTGTATTATAATTAATCCACGTCAACAGGCTCACGTAAGATTTTATCAATTGCTTCCCTTGCTGTAAATACAAGGCTTTCAGGAATATTGTCAATAGTTGTAAATTGCCTTAGGACATCAACAACACGTTTAAACGCTCGAACAATATCACCTTCACCCATATCAATCTGTTCTGTAATTGTTTCCCACTCTGCACCTTCGACCCACAATTCAATCAATGATGAAAAATAAGCGTTGATATACATCGGATCTTCAACCTGATACCTATTTTGAGATTTTTCAAGTTTACGTTTTATATTTTTTATGAGATTAATTGTCTTTCTAACCGGCTCAGATATAGGCATATGCGGAAGATCAATCCTTAAATCCTCAGTTGTAACAGCACAAATTACGGCAGCTAATTGAGACGGTGTTAGATTTTCTAAAACACCTGAAAAGATAATCTCAGCAATAAACAATTCATTTTCGGAACGGATTTGAGCTGTCGTAATACCAGATTCAGTAGGATAATCATCTTTTAGATAACCAAATTCAGTCAATACAGCCCTGTGAGCCAAAAACTTATTCCAAAATATATCTCTTTGTCGCTCAATTTCTTTATCTAATTTTGCACTTTTGCTATTAAAACGTTCCAGAACTTCAAGTGTTTTAGCGTGTTTTTTATATAATTTACAAGTATCACATCTGTATTTGTGCATTTTTTCAAGCAGTGCTTTTGTTTCTTTTCCAAAATCAACTGCTTCCTTTGATAAAGGTCTGTTTTTAGAACGTTCTTGCTTACAGATTTTTTTGTATGTTTGACGATTCTGTACGTATATATATCTTAATTTGTCATATTCATGCATATCAATATCTGATAGCTTGTAGGGACACACAAAATCTCTTGAATTAATTTCGTTATTAATTTGTTCCTTAGCCTTTAAAAGCGGCTGCAACCTTGAGCCGGCTGAAAAATACCCAAAACTTTTCAAGATCAATTCTTTAGCTTCGTCTAAAGAAAACCTTTGAAGCAAATTCAAAACCATGGAATAAGATGGAGAAAAACGGCTTTCTAAAGGGTTCGCATCACTCAATACGAGTTCTGCAACTTCTTCTGGTGATTGGAATTGAGTACCGACGATTGTAACATACCCAATTTCATCCATCCCTCTACGACCTGCACGACCTGACATTTGCAAAAACTCACTTGGGGTAAGCATTCTATGCCCGCTATCGGTACGTTTACTTGTCGAGCTTATAACTGTAGAACGAGCAGGCATATTGATACCAGCAGCAAGCGTTTCAGTTGCAAACACAACTTTTATAAGTCCGCGTTGAAATAATTGTTCAACCAATATTTTCCAAGATGGCAGAAGTCCCGCATGGTGAGATGCTACACCACACAAAAGGTACTCTATATGTTTATTATTATAAAGATGAGGATTCTCTGCAATATATTCATCAATAAACTGTTGAATTTGAGCTCTCTCACCTTTTGTTATCAAGTCTAAAGATGCACATTTTTCCATCTGCTCATCACATTTTTTACGTGAAAACGTAAAATATATAGCAGGAAGCATATCATTTTCCTGTAAGTTGCGCACAACATCCTTTACATAAGATTTTTTATTTTGAAGTTTTTTGCCAAAAACTCTTTTTTCAGGTCTGATTTTTTTATTTAACTGCCCGCTCGGTGTTAACAACGGAAGTAATTTATAAGGCTGAGAACTGTCAAAATAATAAAATCTTAAAGGAACAGGTCTGAAATCAGTATTAACAAGCTCAGTCTTAGAATGAACAGTATTAATCCAGGCAGTTAATTCATCAGCATTGGCAACAGTTGCAGAAAGCGCAATAATTTGAACATTTGTCGGACAATAAATTATACTCTCTTCCCAAACAGTACCTCTCTGTTCGTCATTCATGTAGTGAACTTCGTCCAATACAACATATTTTACATCTTTTAAATTGTCTGAAACAGAACCGAAATTTGTACCATAAAGCATATTTCTAAAAACTTCTGTCGTCATAACAACTATTTGCGCACCACGATTTATAGATGTATCACCGGTTAATAGCCCGACTTTATCGGTACCATATTTTTGACCGAAATCATAATATTTTTGGTTAGAAAGGGCTTTTAACGGTGTTGTATAAAAAATTCTATTACCGTTTTCAAGGGCTCTATGTATAGCATGCTGAGCAATAACAGTTTTACCGGCACCTGTTGGAGCACATACTACAACACTTTTACCATCATCAATATATTTGCAAGCATCTTTTTGAAAATCATCCAGCTCAAATGGGAAATTGTACATCCTGTCTCCTTGTGTTATTATTATTACAGAAATATTAATATTTGTAAAATTCTTCACAATAAAGAGCAATATTTTTTTTTAGGGACATTAGTTAAAGAGGAAGTAATCAATTTGGAGGCAAATATGCAAATTAATTCAATCAATAATTATCAACAAAATACAAATCCAAATTTCACAGCGTATTATTTTAACCCAAGTAATTCTCAAAAAGTGAGAACAAATTTTCAAAGGGCATTAACTGAATACAAAAGTTCTCAATTACTTGAAATTCTTCAGACAGTAAGAGGACAACAACGAAACTCAACTCATATCACATTAGACACAATCGATACTTACGGGGGACTTCCATGTTGGGGTTATTTTGAAGGAAAAGTAAATGGTAAAATCCTTGAAGATGGAAATATATTTAACACAAGTTCATGGCGACTAAATAAATTCATGAAAAAACTTGCCAAAATTGCAGATAAAAATGACCCAAATCCACTATCAAAGCAAGAACAAAAAGCAATTAAAAAAGAAAACAAGCTTGATATGAAAAAACAAAAAGAAGCACTTTCTAAAGGACAAACTACAGAATTTGATTTAAAAAATAAGTTAATTCTAAGTATTATGCAATATTTCCCGATATAAAAAAAACTCCCCGATGGGGAGTTTTTTTATATCTTATCAAATCCGGTATATTTTCTAAGGATCTCCGGTATTAAAATTGAACCGTCAGGTTGCTGATAATTTTCAACAATTGCAGCAAACGTTCTGCCGACAGCAAGACCTGAACCGTTAATTGTATGAACAAATTGAGTTTTCCCGGTTTCTTTATCACGGTATCTAATATTTGCACGTCTTGCCTGATAATCACCGAAGTTAGAACAGCTTGAAATTTCTTTATAATCATTATAAGAAGGCATCCAAACTTCCAAATCCCAACATTTGTTTGCTGAAAATCCAATATCACCGGTTGAAAGTGCAACTTTTCGATATGGAAGTTTGAGCAATTGAAGCATTTCTTCAGCATCCTTTGTTAATTTTTCGTGTTCTTCTTTACTTGTTTGAGGAGTACAAAGTTTTACAAGTTCAACTTTATTAAATTGGTGAACTCTGATTAAACCTCTAGTATCACGCCCAGCAGAACCTGATTCTCTTCTGAAACAAGGAGTATAAGCTGTCATAAGTTTTGGAAGATCATCTTCAGATAGAATTTCACCTGAATATATATTTGTAACAGGGACTTCAGCCGTCGGAATCAAATACAAATCTTCATCAACACACTTGTACATATCTTCTTTAAATTTTGGAAGCTGTCCTGTACCAGTCATTGTAGCAGCATTAGCCATAAATGGAGGTAATATTTCTTCATACCCTTGTTTTTCAGTATGATAATCAAGGAAAAAGTTTATAATTGCACGTTCAAGTCTAGATCCTTTTCCTCTATACAAAGTAAATCTGCTCTGAGATATTTTTACACCGCGTTCAAAGTCAACAATATTTTTTTCTTCACACAAATCCCAGTGAGCTTTATATTCAAAATCAAATTTTGTCGGTTCGCCCCAAGTAGAAACAACAACATTGTCATCCTCAGAAAGTCCAACCGGAGTGGTTTCATCAGGAATATTTGGAGTATGAAGTAAAATATCACGTTGTTTTTCATCTAATTCAGTTTGTTTATCTTCTAAAGTTTTTATCTCATCACCGAGTTTTCTAACTTCTTCTTGTATAGCATCAGTATTTTCACCATTTTTTTTCATCATACCGATTTTTTGCGAGTCATTTTTTCTTTTAGCACGCAATTCATCAGCCTGAGTTTGAATTTTTCTTCTCTCAACATCTATTTCAAGAACTTCATCTATTGAAAGTTCAGGGTTTCTTCTTTTTAAAAGTTCATTTACCTTATCGGGGTTCTCTCTAATAATTTTAATATCAAGCATTGCTGACCTCTTTTCTTTTCCTAAAATATTCTATTTTAAAGATAAGTTATAATCAAGATTATGTTACACACAGATAATTGTTAAGAATTATAGACAAAATTTACAAAAGTTGTATAATAAAATTGTGGGGTATATGGTGTTTAAAAAATTAGCTCAAAAACTAGCATCTGACAGAATAAAATACTCAGGATTGGCAACAAATCCTATAGAGTGTGATAAATCTGAATTCTTAAATAAGCTTACAAACGATGCAATTAGCATGTACGAGCGAAAATCAGATATTAAAAAGTTTACAAAACTCGTTTTATCAGATCCGGAAAACGAAACACACAATAACCTCGTAAATGAGCTTTTTGCAAGCGGAGTAACAGATCCGGATACTGATGAAAAGCTCATGGAACTTTCGGACAACAAAAGATTCTTAAGAGATTTGGGTCTAATTGATTAAAGGTTTTTTATTATTGCATTGGTAAATTCATCCGTTTTAGCATTTCCGCCTAAATCTGCCGTACAAACACCATTTTTGAGTGTTTTAAAAAGTGCATTTTCAATTTTGTCAGCATACTGTTTTTCACCGATATATTTTAACATTTCAATTGCAGACAATAAAAGTGCAGTCGGATTAGCCTTATTTTGTCCTTTTATATCAGGGGCAGAACCATGAACCGGTTCAAAAACCGCACAATCCAAACCGATATTTGCGCCTTGAGCAACACCCAAACCGCCAATTAGCCCCGCACACAAGTCAGACACTATATCACCATATAAATTCGGCAAAACTAATACATCAAATTGCGACGGATTTTGAACAAGCTGCATACAAAGATTATCCACAAGAATTTCCCTCTGTTTGATTTGCGGATAGTTTTTTGCAATATTTCTGTAACAATCCAAAAACAAACCGTCAGAAAGCTTCATAATATTGGCTTTTGTAACGACACAAACTTCCTTTCGATTATTTCTTACCGCATAATCAAACGCAAATTTACAAATTCTTTCAGACGCTTTTCTTGTAATAATTTTTATACTTTCAGCCGTATCATCGTCAACCTGACGTTCAATCCCCGCATATAAATCTTCAGTATTTTCTCTTACTACAACCAAATCAACATTGTCAAATTTAGTCTTTACATTGGGTAAATTTTTACACGGACGCAAATTCACATACAAATCAAGTTCTTTTCTCAGTTGAACATTTACAGATCTGAAGCCTTTTCCTATCGGTGTTGTAACCGGAGCTTTCAGAGCTACTTTATTCCTTTTAACTGATTCCAATACTCGATTGGGAAGCGGAACACCCTCAGCTTCAATAACATCCGAGCCCGCAGTTTGTACGTCCCAATCAATTTTTAAGCCTGCTGCATCAATAATCTTTACAACTGCATCAGAAATTTCAGGACCTATACCGTCCCCTCTAATCAATGTTATCGTCGTCATCTTCCCTCACAACATGCAAATGTCTTTCAAACTGTTCAAAAAATCCGCAGTTAGTAACCGTCAAGCTATCTTCCAAATACACAACTCCAAGTCCTAATGCGGTTAATAACGGACAAGAAACGCCCTCAGCATAATTTTTACAATCGAGGCATTGATCATCTTCTTCTATGAAAATACGTCCGTTTTCGCAATACATAAGTGTATTATATGCCTATTTCACAATTAATGCAAATCAATATTTTTCAAAAAATGTTAAGAATTCTTAACATTTTTAACGGCAAAAGGCAATTTCAACAAAACAAAAAACTTTATATAAGTAAGGTAGGTTAAAATAGGTAGGTTAAGTTATGGTAGCAGTAGGTGGTATCAGTAGGATTGCCAGAGCCGCGAGCAAACTTATATTTATGGACGAAGCATTCTCGACAGTGGCGGAAAAAGCCATAAAAGAGTCTGTTGGCGCTACTACTTGGAGAAATATACCTAAGCAGAATTGGAAAAAAGCACCATCTTCGGTTTGGAATGCTTTAAAAAAGGCTGAAGCCGAAACATGTCATGAACCATTCTGGAGTAATTTATGGAATAAAACAATAAAAGGATTTCCTGATGATGTAATAAAAGCATTTCAAGGTAAAAAAGGATTGTGGGGCACCACAAAAGCATTTGGCGGAGCTCTATTAAAAAGATTACCTCTTCTTTTTGTAGCATTGGAAATTCCAAATATTTATTCGGCATATAAAGATGAAGGTCTTGTAGGTGGAACAGTAGAATTGGCAAAATCTGCGACAAAATTTGCAGCGGGTATGGCAGGATTTATTGCAGGTCAGGCATTAATTCCAATACCGCTTGTCGGAGGTCTTATTGGGTGTTTTGCAACAGATTGGGTTGTTGGAAAAATACTTGGTAAGAGTCATAACGAAAAGAAAGCCGAAGCTGAAGAAAAACAAAATGAAGCACTTGCACAGCAGCAAGAATTATATAATCAAATGATGGGACAAGCCGGAAACACCGGAGGTACCGAAAATACGCAAAATAGTACAGGTAATATTCCGATACCAACGAATATTCCAAGAACAACAATGACACCCCAACAATTAATGGCAATGCAAGGTTCACTATACGGGCCCGGTGTAAAAGGGATGATGGATCAAGATTTTATGGAAATGGCATCAGGCATAGGAAATACAGGGCGGTTTAATATGATAGCTTAGAAATGAAAAGTGATATTACTTTTCATTTCTGTACTAATATTACAATTTTGTAACATATTTTTTTATTAAAAGCAATTTTAAATCAATAATATACTTTATATATATACGGGGAAAATTATATTTAGGGGAAAAGAACAATGTCATCAGTTTCAACTGATTATAGCAATATTGCTTTATATTTAAATGGAGGCTATGCCGGCTCACAATTGGCATTTGATCCCAGTTTTAAAGATGTAATGTTTAATCCTATAACCATTGGTATGACAGCATTAAGTGGCGGTATGGCAGGATGGCAACACTACTCCAAACACAAAGGACTTAATCCAAATTCTGCTTTTGAATCTATGCGTGAGGATAATATCTTTGGTAAAAACTTTAGAAAATCTTTATATGCTGATAAAACAGGTATCAATAGATATTGGAAAAAAGGTACCTTACAACCACACGTTTGGTGGAATGATTTTTTAAATAACGAAAATCGCATACAAGAGCAATTAAAGCCTTGGGATGAAAAAGCCAACTTAAAAAAGAATGCCAGTGCAGATCTTAAAAAGGCTTATAGACATGAAGTAGATTTAAAACATCGTTTATACAAAACTTCAAATGATAAACTAAAACTCATCAAAGACGGTATAAAAAACAAAACACTTAAAGGTGATGCTTTAAGAAAAGAAATACGCGAACTTGAAACGTTAATAAATAAAGCAGACCTAAAAGTATTAGAAGCTATAAAAAGAGGTGACATAAAACCCAGAGGAATTTTTGCTAAAATGGCACAATACTCTGGATGGAACAAAGTTAAACGCGGTTATTTAAAACTTGCAACAAAGAACGGAACAACTTATGGCGCAAAAGCTGCAAGATTGGTCGGAAAAGGAGCAAAAGGCTTTGTTAAAGGCGGAGGTTTAGTAACCAGCGCTATCGAATTAGCATGTGAAACTCCGGAAATTATTGATACATATAAACAACTTGGTGCCGGAAAAGGTACTAAACAGTTATTAAAATCAGCAACCACAGCTGCAGCATCAGGTGTAGGTTGGTGGGCAGGTGCAAAAGCCGGAGCTGCAATCGGTGGAGCACTAGGATCAATAATACCGGGAGTAGGCAACGCAGTAGGTGCTGCAATAGGCGGTATTATCGGCGGATTTGCAGGTTCATACCTTGCTAATAAAGCTGCAAAAGCTGTAGTTGGAAAATCTGAATTACAAAAAGAAAATGATAAAAATAATGCAATAGCTAAAGCTGAAGGTAAAAAAATAGCCCAAAAAGGAACTTTAGAGGAAAAAGCTCAAGTAATAGAGGCAGGTAACGAATTAAAAGAGCAAATGAAACAAGCCGGAATGGACGAAAAAGATCCTGAATATAAATTATTAGCAGAGTCTTTAACCAGATGTGAAAATGATTTAAAAACAAAAATAGCTCAACTGGAATCTGCAGGTACTCCATCACATGCGGGAGATATAGCTTGGGACGGAACAAGCCAAACAATTGCACAACAAAATGGACCTGATTATTCAAAAGAATTGAATCTATTAAATAACTTAAGCTCAATGGGATCAAGCAAATCATATGCACAAAATTCATTCACAATGCCACAATTCACTATGAACCCATTTGCAATGAATAATAACATCTTCGCATCATAATTAAAAATTTTAAAAAAAAGACCGCATAAGCGGTCTTTTTTTATACTGCAGAGATATTAAAATCTCTCTCTGCCCTGGATGCAGAACTCTCTAATACACATTTCAAAAACTTTTCGATTTTCATTTCCATAGTAGAAATTTCATCTTTTAAGGCTTTGTAGCTTTCTTCTTTTACATCTTGCAAAGCTTTTTCAAAAATCTCGTCATGATACATAAAATAAGTCTCCTTAAAATCTATAACTTCACATATTCCCATAACGGATTTTTTTCGAACATTCTTTAACAAAAATCACAATATTGTTACAAAATTTATTATTTTTATGAATTTTCTACAAAATAAATTTCGTTTAATGTAGAATGTTGAAGGGAGAAAAGAATGGTTACGGATTTTCTAACGAGCTACGATTATTATTCAAGCAGAAGAGATATGGAAATCATATCTACAATTGTAGACGCTCTAAAAAAAATCTTAGAAGAAGATAAATTGCAACCGCAACCGCTATTTTTAAAAACTTCTGAAAATCTTATTTTGAATATTGCAAGAAAAGTAGTTTTAGACAAGAAAAAAACATTCTTAATAGGTATTACGGGCGAAAGTGCTTCAGGTAAGACAGTTTTTGTAGACAATACCATAAAAGCATGCGTAAAAGACAAACGTGAAGGTATTTATACAGTTATTAGATGTGATGATTACTACAAAGATACTTCCAAGGAGCTCAAAGAAGCAGGCAGCTATGAAGAACTGTTTAAAACAGGGTTTAGCTTTGACACTCCTGATGTTATTGACCTAGACTTAATGAAGCAGCACCTTGTTGAGTTGAAAAAGGGAAACACAGTTCGTTCTCCAAAATATGATTTTGTAACATGTGTTTCTGATCCGAATGGTGATATCAAAACTCCGGCAAAAGTTATTCTAACAGAGGGTTTATATGTTCTAAATGAAGGCGTCAGAGATGTTATGGATGTAAAAGTCTATGTATATACCCCGCTGGAAGTAATAAAAGACCGTTGGTATAAACGTGCAGCTGTTAGGGGCAAAACCGGAGCTGCTGCGGACATGCAATTTGCAGATGTAAACAAAACTGCACAACAGTACATTCGCCCTGCATATCAAATATCAGATGCCGTAATTAACGGTATGGTTTCGCAAGAATATATTCAACAAATAACTGACAAAATCTTTAAAACCTTAATGGAAATAGAATATTAAAAAAACGCCAAGACTTCACCGGTAATCACTACGTTGCAAAAACAACAAACCGGATTTACCTTGGCGTTTCTTTAAAAGGATCAATAGATCCTTTTAGCGTCCACAAGAAGTACAACGCGGCTGAATTGGGATAATGTAATCATTACAGCTAGCACATTTTGGGAAAGTCCTATGACATGATGGACATGTCTTTACCCTTTCACAAGTATTGCAAGCTGTCCTTTGAACCTTACATTTATTACAATTCTTAAAACCGGTAAACGGATTTAAACTAAAATTAGTCCTATTCTCACCTATACCAACATATGGCAATGGGTTCAAATAAGAAATGTAAGGCATAGGATTTAATGATTGCATTCCCTCCCAAGCCGCATACGCACCTTGAGTAGACAATGCAATAGCAACTATTAATGCTAAAGATACACATAAATCTTTCATACTTATTCTCCTATACTGTGTCGAATACCGACATTATCATTTTTCAACTTTTTAAACAATTTTACGATACCAAACAGGATAATAAGTATTAATCAAAATAACTAAGAAAAAAGCATAAAAAAAGAGCTGAACAAAAATGTTCAGCCCTTTCTTTAAAAAAGGTTTAATTACTTAGCGATAGCAGCGTTATCTAACAAGATAACTTTAACTTCTTCGCCAGCTTTTGCGTGGTAGTTAAGACCTGGAGTAATCAAGCCTGTAGCTAAACCAACAGCAGCACCTACAGGAGCACCAATTGCAATACCTGTACCAATTTTGTTTGGATCAGGAATAAATGCAAAACCAACACCAGCACCAGTACCAACAGCACCGCCGGATACTGTGCATAATGCTAATTTACCAGCTGTCATCCAAGCGCCTTCTTTCAAAGAATAATCTTTTGTGAAAGGTTTAGCATTGAATGCCATTTGTTTGCCGTTTGGCAATACGATTTTGCATAATTGAGGATATACTCTTGCGTTTTTGTTGAACCATTTTGGATCTTGGATTTCGTTGATTTGTGCAACGAATTTAGAACCAGCAGGGATAACAAGAGTACCTTCTACTGTGCAGATGTCTTCTTCGTTAACGAAAGTAACGATGTCACCTGCTTGGTGTTCTTCTGATTTGAATTTGTCTTCGAAAGCTACAACTAAAACGTTGCCTTCAGCAATAACGTTTTGTACATTGTTTACATAAACTTCATTGCTTGGAGCTTTCTTAGTAACATCTAAGTGCTCAACACTTGTAGCACCGATGTATTGAGATTTTACTAAGCCCAATTTAGCTTTTAATCTAGCCAAAAGAACTGCAGCTTCTGCTCTTGACAAGTTGTCATTAGGTCTCAATTCTTTTGAATCTGGATAGTTTACGTAGATACCATAGTTGATAGTTTTTGCGTAAACTTGAGTTGCCCATGCAGGAATTGCATCAGCATCTTTGAAGTTTTTCAAGATTGCCTTGTCAGCAACCATATCTTTTGTGATGTGGCTGATAACAGATTGAGCTTCAGATCTCAATAAAACTCTGTCCGGTTGGAAAGTACCATCCGGGTAACCATAAACTAAGCCCAATTGTTGAGAACGCAAAATGTTTGCATAATTTGGGTTAGCTGTAGTTACATCTGAAAATTTGTTTGAAATGTTAACATTCAAGTTATCATTTGATAAAACCTTTAACAAAGCATTAACAAACTCTACTCTTGTCATGTTACCTTCCGGATTAAAACGGTTGCCAGAAAGAGTCATAATGTTGTCGTTTACAACGCTTACGATTTCTTTAGCAGCCCAGTAATTTTGGTTTACATCAGCAATTGATGCAGCCATTGCGGGAATAGTACAAAATGCTAACAAGCATAATGCCATTGCCCCTGAAATAAGTTTCTTCATGTCTAAATTCCTCATATTTACTAGTAAACCTTTTTCATGGTCATTATAGCAACATAAAAAATTTTTGTAAAGTCAAATTTTAAATCTTAATATTTTACTCATCGGAGTTAGGTTTAACATCACTATTTTCAATAGTTTTAGTTGGTTCAGTAGAAGGTGTTTGAGTATCAGAACCTTGAACATTTTCAACAGGTGATTCCGTGGAAGTCGTAGTCTCCGATGGAGTTGTTTGAGGTTCTGTTTTCTTAAACAAATTCTTCAAACCTTCTTTTGCATCAAGCATTTGTTGTCTTGCTTCCTGAGCTTGTTGTCTTTGCTCTTCCAGTTTTTTGTTAAATGCATCAATTTGCTGCTGTCTTATTTCCTGTACAGTTTCCTTTGTTTTTTCAATTTGTTCTTTCAGGGTTAAAGATTCAAGTTCAGATGTATCACATTTTGAAAGCCATTTAAAAGATTTAATTGAACTTTTACTTTCAACACCACCATTAAATTCTACTTTAAAATCTTTAAATTTCGTTTCACCAGATGACAAAGGCGGAATAAAACTTGTCCTTTCCGTAGCAGGGTCCATGGTTAATGCATTTATCAATATACCTGTAGCTTTTCCAAGAACTGGGATATATGATGTCAGCTTAGTAACCGACAATTCACCTAAAGGTCCGAGCAAGCTTACAACCTCAGCAGAAATCCTACCCAATATCGCAACATTTGCAGTAGCATTCAAAATATTGTATTTACCGACTATATAATAAGACATGGAAGGTCCGGAAGTTTTTATCGGATCTAAGTATGCCCAACCCTCATTAAATGTCATATTACCTGTTATAGTTTTAAATTTAGCGGTATTTTTTATGGTCGGCAATGCTTGAACAGAATTTACCGCACCTTTTATAATCGGATTAGTCATCAAGTTTTGTGCAAAAAGCATATTTTCAAAACGACCGAGATTACCGAATTCGCCGTCCGATATATTAAAGGAAGCCTTACCTTTCAAATTCTTTATCATTTCAACATCAGTTGCGCCATGTAAGGTTACATTTGCATTAAACCCAAGAGTACCCGATAATGCATTTTTAATTCCGGCAGCACCTCTGATAGCGGTTTCGGCGTTCATACCTTCGGCTTTTAAGTCGACTCCAATATGACCGTTACCGATATTATATGAAATATTTCCGTTAATTTTTCCGGCGAAACAATCCCCTGCCATATTTTTCAAATAGAAAATATTGTTAGTTAAATTAAAATCAGAAGATAAATTCTCGGCAACAATCCCTCCAGAAACAATCTTCTTTAAAGTACCTTTACCTTTTGCTATCGGACCGTTCAAAGTTGCCTCCAAATTATCCATAGTTACTGTAAGCTCAGGTATTTTTACAGAAGGCAGAGAAACATTACCTTTTAACAACGGATTTATTGTATTCCCCAAAATATCAATATTTGCACCAATAACCATTTTTGATTTTTTGAAGAATGGAATTACTACCGAAACATTTTTTAGAGTTGAAACATTTAAATTTAGTTTTTGAGATTTATACAAATCTGAAATTCCGCCTTTTAAGGCTGCAATTTGAGTTCCGTTAGAAAAAACTCCTGCATTTTCGAATTTTAAATTGTCCCCAGACAATTTTATATTTCCTTTTATTAAAGTAGTCTTTCCTTTCAAATCGTCTACAGAGACAAAAGCTGCATAATTAGACGGATTTGAGGTTAAACTAAATACAATATCCTGAGATTTGTCGTTTCCATTGACTGATACAGATAAAGGCAAAGCCCCCGCAGTAGCAACCTCAGATCTATAATCGGCCGGCGCAAAAGCTTTTAAATCTGAAGCTAATATGTTACCGTTCGCTTTAATATCAAAATTAATATTTTTTGTAAGATAATTCAAAATCTTACCCGAATAATTAATTTTTGAATTATTCAAAATTATATATCCGTTATTAACTAAAATATCTTTCTCCCCAACAGAAAGTTTTACAGACGGAGCTTTCACAGTCATATTCATTGGTATATTTTTAACATTTAAATTATCAATGCTTACATCAACTTTAGGAAATAATTTATCAAGTTTTCCTTTTAACAGAGCATTAACAGACAATGTTCCGCTTGAGATATTGTTATCTTTTAATATTCCGGCTTGTCCAAGAGCAATAAGAAGCCCTTTTATTTGTAATTTATCAGCAACTAATGACAAATCCGCATCTGAATTCTGGGAGACAGTACCCTTTATAGTTAACGGCTGATTAAGAATAGAAAAGCCGGCATTTTTTATATTGATAAGATTATTATCCAAACTTACATCAGCAAATATATTATCAACAGACGTATTATACAATTTATAATTAATTGAAGCTGAAGGAACCTTCAAATATCCTGATGTTTCCAATTTCTTAAAATCTGATTTCAAAGTAAAATCAGCATTCAAAGCACCTGTTGCACTCAACGTATCAAAATCTTTATAGCCAAATGTTTTTGCAATACTGTCTATAATATCTATAACAGAATTTAGTTTTGCATTTGAGACACAATTTAAATCTATTTTTGAATGTTTACCTGTAAAAAAATTACCTGCAAGTTTTGTAGTCTCATTCTCTCCGGTATAAATTTCTGAGCTCATTTTAACTTTGTTATCCTTCAAAACAAAATCGAAATTACTGGGTGGTAAAGGTTTACCGTTAACTAAAACAGAAATATTTGAAATATTTGCCTTACCTAATAAATTTACATCATCAAGCTTTCCTGAGGTTTTCACATCAGCTGTTAAATTGCCAGTAATACCGTTTTTATGTATTGATTTTAAAATATCTAATACATTTATTGATTGAGTTTGAACGGCAACAGCATCAGTTTTTGGCGCAAAAACTACATCATGCAAGTCCAATTCAGGCATAATTTTATTCGATAATTTTATATCATATTTAAATTGCTCTCTATCAACTAAAATAAAGCTTCCTGTTGTTTGCAATCTTATATTCTTGTTTAATACAAAATCTTTTACAAAGAATTTATCACCTTTGATATGGTACGTATTATTGTTACCAATCTCTATCAACGCTATATCATAATCATTAACCTTAATATCAGGTAGTTTGTTTGAGAGTCTGAATCCAAAAGGTAAATTAACACTTTCTGCCACTTTTTCATGAGCATCTTCAGGAACAAAATAATCTTCTAACAAGAATTTACCGTCCGGCTTAACCTTCAACATGACATCAAGCTTGTCAGCACCAATCATATCTATTTCTACTTTTTTAATAATAAATGGGAAAAGAGAAACTTTTCCGCGAACATTTTCAGCTGTGATTAACGGTTCGTTTTCCGCCATGGACACTTTCAACTGACCAAACTTTAATCCGACAGTCAACTTTGGAGTGGTAACAAATCTTATATCCTTAAATTCGACCTTCAATCCGCTAACATCACTTATAAATTTACTTATTTGTTCAGAATAGTTATTAGCAAGTCCTGTCAAACAAAAAGGTACTAACAAAAATAAAATATATAATACAACAACAAAAATACTAAAACCTACACATATTTTCTTTAACATAATAATATCCCTCTTTGAAAACATTTTAGCATAAAATCATCACTTTTTCTTTTTATCGGGGTAGCAATTCCATTTTATATCCGAATTTTTTCTAAACCAAGTTAATTGTCTTTTAGCATAATTTCTTGTATTTTGTTTCAATTTATCAATAGCATCATCTAAAGACATTTTACCGTCAAATGCAGAAATAATTTCTCTATAACCTATAGTATCAACAATATTAGGAATTCTTCCATGTTTGCTTAACAAGTATTTTGTTTCTTCTACAAGCCCTTTTTCTATCATCATATCAACGCGATTGTTTATACGTTCATATAAAATCTCCCTCGGGAAATTCAATCCAATCCATTCAACATCGTATTCACAAGCATTTTTCCCGCGTGCCTTATTTAACGACAGCCCTGTACCCTTGACAATTTCGATATATCTTATAATTTTTTTCTTATCATTATTTTCTAAAGTTGAAACGGCATCCGGATCTAATTTTACTAAAATATCATACAATTGTTCAAATGAAAGTTTTGAAAGCTCGGCCCTAAGTTCGTAATCCGGCTTTATGTCAGGCAAATCATAATTCTGAAGTAAAATATTAAAATATAGCCCCGTGCCGCCAACAACAATAGGAGTACGATTGCGTGATAAAATATCACTGATAATTTTTTTAGCCTCTTTTACATACAAACCGGCAGAATAATCACATTCCGGCTCGACAATATCTATCATATAATGGGGTATACCTTGCATTTCACCAACTGTTGGTTTGGCAGTACCTATATCTAAACCTTTGTATACAAGCCTTGAATCAGCTGAAATAATTTCTCCGCCGACATTTTTTGCTAATTCAACTGCATAAGCCGATTTACCGCTTGCAGTAGCTCCAACTACAGCTATAACCTTATTCTTCATTATTTTCCAAAAGTTTTTTATCGTAATACAAGAAAATTACAACAGCAAAATATACTTGAAAATAAAATATCACAAGATTCATAAATAAATAAACAAAAGGATTAATCATTGAAAAAGTATTCATAAATAACAATACAAATCCGATTAACCACAAAATAGCATACAACCCTAAAGTCGGGAAAAATTTATTAAACATTTTTTTCCAAGAATTATATAAAGCTGTTAAGGGATTAGATGACAAATTCAAAATTTCAGGAGCCCAAAACATCAATAAATAGAAGAGCACTGAAGATATAACAATAAATAACAAACTCCATTTGCCGAAAAATGCAATCAATTCAGGAGACATATTATTTACAAAATCAGATATTGCAGCACTATTATTACCGGTTGCAGCTAAATTTTGTAATGTTTGCATTGAAGCAGCATCAGGTGTACCGATTAAATGCACGCCAAGCGTCAATGTAAAAATTGTGAAAATTAATTGTATAAAAAAGAAAATTATATAAACGCCAATAAAGGGAATAAAAAACTTTCCAACACCCTCAAGGAAAGACTTAAATAGCTGCATAGATGCTTTTGCTCTGTCAGTATCCAAAATAAAAACTTTTTTTGACAAATCTACAGCACCTTTTATCATATAAAGCCAACCTGAACAAAATACGCTGAACATAAGCATAACAGTAAAAGACGCAACTAATAATTTCAAATTAGAATCAACACCGAC
>CAMVQX010000014.1 GCA_947169755.1 uncultured bacterium | reverse complement strand
CGGAAAATTTGTTATTCAAGACAGAATAATGTTAAAAAGCGGGAAATACACATCATTGAATGATTTTGTCGTAAAAAGTTCTGATACCGGAAGGACTTCCAATTTTTCATTAAAAATTAACGACAAATACATTTGCGATTACCTTGCTGACGGAATAATTATTTCAACCCCGACAGGTTCAACAGCATATGGGCTCTCTGCAGGAGGTCCCGTAGTAAACCCGTCATTGAACGTTTTTATAATAGTTCCGATTTGTGCACACACTTTAACGGCAAGACCTATTGTCATCCCTGACAGCGAAAAAATAACAGTTTCTGCCGAAAAAAATACAAAATCATTAGTTTCCGCCGACGGACAAGAATTTTATGAATTCAAAAATGATATAACTATTGAAAAATCAGAATTCACTGCCAAACTTGCACTTCTTGATGATTCTGAATTCTATACTGTTTTACGCAACAAACTGCATTGGTCAACTCATCCCGAATATGAACCCAGTTCTGTTTAATGCGATATTTCACACATTTTCATACAATTATTAAATTTTGTTCACAAAATTTCGCAAATTATTGTACTTTTTTTCTATTTAAAATAGTATGTTATTATATTATTGAAATATATAGTGAGGTAAACAAGTGGAAAATTTCGTATCAGATATCTTTGCAAAGAAAGATGAAACAACAAACAATGATCAATCTCAAAGGTCTCCAGTCAACCCTACTAATATAAAAGTTATCGGAGTCGGCGGTGGCGGCGGAAACGCTGTTAATCGAATGATTAAAGCCGGTCTTTCTGGCGTAGAATTTTGGTTGATGAATACAGATTTACAAGTTTTGGAATATGGTCAAACTAAAAACAGAATTCAATTAGGTGAAAAATCAACAAACGGTCTTGGTGCCGGCGGTGATCCTTCAGTAGGCGAAAGAGCCGCAGAAGAAGCTCAACAAGAAATAACAAAAGCTCTTGAAGGCGCTGATATGGTATTTATTACAGCAGGTATGGGCGGCGGAACCGGTACCGGTGCAGCTCCTGTTGTTGCCAAAATTGCTAAAGAACTTGGAATTTTAACAATAGCAGTCGTTACAAAACCATTCACTTGGGAAGGTCGTAAAAGGCAGAACCAAGCAAATCAAGGTTTAGAAAAACTTAGAGAAGCAGTTGATGCCGTAATTGTTGTTCCTAATGATAAGTTACTTCAAGTTGTTGACAGACAAGTTTCACTAACTGAATCATTCATTATCGTTGATGAAGTCTTATTAAGAGGTGTTCAAGGTATCTCTGATATCATTACAGTTCCCGGACTTATTAACGTTGACTTTGCTGATGTTAAATGCGTTATGCAAGCATCAGGTTCGGCACTTATGGGTATCGGTCGCGGTCAAGGTGAAGGCAGAGCTATCAAAGCTGCTGAAATCGCTATCAATTCTCAGTTGCTTGAATCTTCAATCAATGGTGCAACCGGTGTAATTGTAAATATTACAGGCGGACCTGATATGACATTACACGAGATTTCAGATGCTGCAAACATTATCCACGATGCTGTTAATGACGATGCTACAGTTATTATCGGTACTGCAGTTAATGAAAATATTCAAGGAGAAATCCAAATTACAGTTATTGCAACAGGTTTCGAAATGAAAAATCAATTGCCTGAAGAAAAGAAAGATGTAAAACAATTAAGTGCATCTGATTTCTTTGCAAACTCATTTAACACACCTGTAGGTGTCGGCACATCTGCTGCACCACAACCTGTAAGAAGACCTTCAATGCCTGAAGTTTCTCACAGCTTCACAAACATTGAAATTCCTGACTTCTTGAAAAAATAGTTGAGAAATTTAAAAAAAAGAGCGGATTTAAAATCCGTTCTTTTTTTATTAAATATAAAATTATAACGTAAAAAAAAGGGCACATAAGCGCCCTGTATTCAACTATCTCTCTTTCTCATTTATATCTTATTGAATCATTGTAGATGGGGCTCTCCATAATGAATCATTAAATTTGTTTTGGTTAGCAATTGCATCAACAGATAAAGTTACATTGCTTGGAGTAAATACAAACACCAAATCTCCCACTTTTTGTGGCTTGCCGTCAAGTGCATGAGCTGCACCGCAGACAAAATCAATTGTTCTTTGAGACTGTTCTTTATCGAGAAGATGAAGGTTCAAAACGATTGTTTTTCTGTCTCTTAAATATTGAACGATGGTAGCAGCATCTTCAAAAGAACGAGGTTCCATAACCTTAACTTCCATACCTTTAAACCCAGGATGGCTAACCACTTTGATATCATTTGTTTTGTTTTCCTGATAAGAATATGAAGGTTCTAAAGCTAGATTATCCTGTGTAGGATATTCATAATCACCGTCAACATCTGATCTTAAATCATCAAAAATTGTTTCTTTAGGTTCAAACCCTTTTACCAAAAAATCTACAACTGATTTGATTTTGTCTTTAACTACTGCCACCGTTTTTCCTCCGTTTTTATTTAAATAACTTTCTACCTATCCTAAGCATTGTTGCACCGTACTTTACAGCTTCTTTATAATCCTGACTCATTCCCATTGAAAGTTCAGGTAATTTGCAGTTAAATTCGCTTTCCAGTTCCGTTTTCATATTAAACATTTTTGAGAACAATCTGTCCAGTTCTTCATCTTCCGCCCCTAGAGGAGTCATATTCATCAGTCCTAAAACAGATATACCTGGCAACTTTTGAATATACGGGAAAACTTCAAAAACTTTTTCAGCAGGAAATCCGAATTTTTGTTCCTCATTTGCTACATTAATCTGAAGCAATATATTTTGAACTTTACCGATTCCTTGAGCTTCTTTTGAGATAAGCTCCGCTAATTTCAAAGAATCAACAGAATGAATTAAATCAAAATTTGATACAACTTTTTTAACTTTGTTAGTTTGAAGATGACCAATAAAATGAAATTTTGAATTAACTCTTATCTCATCGGGAAGTTTGTTTATCTTCTCTATAGCCTCAATCACTCTGGACTCTGCGAAATCTCTCAATCCGGCATCATAAGCCGCGATTATAGCATTTTCGTCAAAATACTTCGTAACTGCAATGATATTTGGTTTATAAGGTACGATGTCTTCTTGTATTTGTAAAAGATTTTCTCTGACTGTATTTTGCATAACCCTCTTACCCAAGAAGTTGAATATATATTTATACTACTCCATAGCTCATGAGCAGACAACCTTTTTATTTTTCAACCAAATTCACTCTTTTAGTTTTTCCCCAAAACCATGATAACCACATGGTTTTAGCCTGATTAACATTTCTTCATGTTTGGTTAATATTTTGTAATATTACCTGTTATTGCCCATGCCTTTTGGTATATTCAATACTTTTATAATAAACGTTAAAATTTAAAAAATTATCCTACATATGAAGTAGATTTTCATATTCGCACAAAATTATAAAAAATTACTTTTATGCTAATATTTAGCTATGAATATAATTCAAGAATTTGATACAATAGCTGCAATCGCTACTCCGCTCGGTACAGGAGGTGTCGGAGTTATAAGAATTTCCGGAGACAGATGTTTTGAAATAATTGATAAAATTTATTCAAAGCACAATCTCGAAGCCGGCAAAATCTCTCATGGCTGGATTTTGGACAATGGTAACAAAATTGATGAAGTTATTCTTCTTCCGTTTAAAAATCCCCACAGCTACACAGGTGAAGATGTTGTTGAAATTCATTGTCACGGCGGCGTTAATGTTGTAAGAAATATTCTTGATATTGTTTTAAAAAACGGTGCAAGAATGGCTGAACGCGGAGAATTTACCAAACGCGCATTTTTAAATAAAAAAATGGATTTATCACAAGCCGAGGCTGTTGCAGATTTAATACATGCAAAAACAAAGGATTTTGCAAAACAATCAGCCAAAAATCTTTCCGGAGTTTTGGCTGAAAAGATAAAAGAAATCAGAGAAGATATTTTTAATGTTCTTTCAAAAATAATCGCAGGCATTGATTTTCCTGAGGAAGTTTCAGAGCCTGAATACAGTTATTTAATCTCTGAATTTGAAAAAGCTATAGCAAAGATTGATAAAATTTTAGCTTGCGCAGATTCTTCAAACATTATGCGTCAAGGTATAAAAATTGCCATTGTCGGCAAACCCAATGTCGGAAAATCCTCATTATTTAACACATTATTAAACGTTGAAAGGGCAATCGTCACAGATATTGCGGGTACAACAAGAGATGTTTTAAAAGAAACTCTTGACTGGGATATTGCAATAACTTTGATTGATACAGCAGGTATTAGAGATAATGCGGAAAAAATTGAAGAAATCGGCATTGAATACTCCAAACAATCTGCAGACGAAGCCGATTTAATTTTATTCCTATATGATGCTTCAATAGGAATGAAAGATGATGATAAAGCAATTTTCGATTATATAAAAAACAAAAACCATATAATTATAGCTAACAAAGCAGATTTATTGAGTGATAAAAATATTGAACAAAATCGTGATGCAATATTGCTTTCTACTCTCACAAACCAAGGATTAGACGAACTAAAATCCAAGATTAAAGAACAAGCATATAATTTTTCACCTGATGATACGGAATTTATTACAAATAATCGTCAGCAAGACTGTCTAAAAAAATGCAGAGAAAGTTTGAATTTGGCTCTTGATGCCGCAAAATGTAATCAATTGCAGGATTTAATTTCAATTGATGTAAAAGCTGCACTTCTTTGTTTAGACGAAATTACCGGCGAAGTTATAACAGATGATATTTTAAATAATATTTTTGATCATTTTTGTATTGGGAAATAAAATGATTCTTTTGCAATATCACCTATTGAAGGCTTTTGTGCTGCAGGTGTATATAAAAACTGTTCATAGAGCTCTATCAAATTATCATAATTTGTGTCAGGGCCCATATATGGAAATATAACAGAAGTAGTTGGATCATAGAGTTCTTTGACAATTGGTAGTTCTTTTGAATATATAATTATATCGTTATTTTCTCTTCCTGCATCTTTGATACAAGAATCTATAAGATTTTTTGCTTTTGGAGTTGTAATCATCGGTGCAAAGACTATATCCAATGATTTGTTTAGTTTTTTAGCGAATGCTCTATACAAAAATCTCTCTTCTGTATAAGAAAGACCTGTCATTGCACAATCATCCAAAACAATAACAGTTGAATTTTCCGGCAGAGAATTTAACCTATCTAAATTTTCCGAATTTTTACAAAACTCATAATCGCTGTAATTATCTTTCGTAAAATATAGTACTTTTGGATTTTTTATATTATTAACTTTAAAATATTCATAATTAGCAAGCATATAACTTTTGTTATTTGCAGGTATTAAATAATATACTCTGTTTAACGGTTTGTTTTGGTCTATAAGATATTGGTCAATTTTTGAGTGCATATCTTGAAGATATTTTGCATACTGCCTTGGGGAAATAAATTCCATTGTTTGATTTAAAAAATCTAAATAAAAATCTTTAGTCATCATTCTGTGAAACAAAGCATTATCTATAATTGTATACAATTCTTTTCTGGATGGCATTGGGGGATTCAAGTTCTCTTTAATTTGTGTTGCGATACTTTTTTCATCTAAATTCTCGTATTCTCTGTTTATTATGGTTGAATAAATGCCAAGGGCATCCATATCACGATAATTATTTTGGTTCAATATGTTGTGTATATTTTCTTCTATACTTTTGCCGTTTTGTTTTTGTAATATTTTTGCTTTATTAAGCATATCAATTGTAAATTGCTCAAAACTTTTACCCTGATTTAAGAAATTGTAACCATTTTCAAAATTCTCAATATAAAATAATTCAACATTTTTATTTTGTAAAATATCTTTTTTGAATTGTTCATATTCTTGTAACGGCATATTTTTCAGCATTTCAAGAAGATTTGAATCTATAACCAGAGCTTTTTTGAAATTTTTAGATGAATTTGTATCACTGTGAAAATCAAAATTGGAAAGACTAATATAATGTAATACATTACTCAAGCAAGGCGGAGTCGTTATTTCCGGATTATTATAATACGGCAAAATATTTGAAACTACCCTAAAATCATTATCTTTCAAATAATTTTCAAATTGTTTTAAACTCTTTATACTTGAATACTCGGACAAAGTCAGCATAATTTTGTAAACTTCTTTTATATCAACGTTAGTAGCTCTTGAAACCTGTTTAGCCATTTGACTTACATCTGTCTCATCAACTATTCCCAAAGTAGTTTCAATATCGTCACATAGCCTATTAAATTTAACCTGTTCTTGTGATACCTCAAAATAATCAGCTTTGCTTGTAATTGCAAAAACTCTATCTTTTGAGGTAAAAACAGGAGTAAAATTACAATTTTGAATAGCACAAATTTTCATATGTATTTTAAAATACGTAAATAAAAAAAATTGTTAGTACTGAAAATATCTGTCAAAATCTACATCATCAAAACTGCACAAGAGCATAAAAATTTCGTCGTTTTCGTCCATTCTCTGGAAACTGTAATTATCAAATTTCCAATATTTTGGATTAATTCCCCTAACAGATACAATTCCTGCATCTTTTAAGATATTGAGTTTTTTCTTAACAGTTTCGGCCGGCAATTCAACCATTTTGGCAAGTTCTACAGCCGTAATCCAATTGTCAACGGCACCTTTCTCAGGTGTCATAAACATCAGCTCTAAACCGACTTTTTTTAACTCAATATCTTCATACATAAAAGTATAGTAGCGCTAAAATCAGAAAATGATATCATATTTTTGTATTAGATATCGGTTTTATAGCTCTCGATAAAATTCCAAGGCAGTATGAAATAGCAATACCGTAATTTGTAATCGGGATTCCTGCATTGTTGGCTTTTATAATTCTTGACAAAACTTCACGGCGATTTGTCATACAAGCTCCGCAGTGAATTATGAGTTTATAATCTTTAATATCCGGGAAATCGTGTCCGACAAAATTATGGATAACAAGATTTTTACCTGTCCTTTTACGAAGAAGGTTCGGAATTTTTACTCTGCCTATATCATCTTCAATTGCGTGGTGCGTACAGCTTTCCAAAATCAAAACCATATCTCCGTCTTTTAAGTTGTCAATCGCCTTTGCACCTTCTGCAAACGCGTTTATATCACCTTTTAATCTCGCAAAAAGTATAGAAAAAGATGTCAGAGGAATCTCTTCAGGCACAATTTCACTAACCTGACGAAATGCCTGAGAATCTGTAATGACAAGCGACGGCGGAGTTTTCAAATTATCAAGCGCCTGTTTCAATTCAGTTTCTTTAACGGTATAAACAAGGCAATCACTATCCAACAAATCACGAATTGTTTGCACCTGAGGCAAAATTAATCTGCCCTTTGGAGCTTCTTTGTCAATCGGGGTAACAAGAATGACAGTACTTTTTTCTGGTACTAAATCACCTGCAATTTTGGGAGTGTTAATAAAATCTTCAGGCAAAAGATTTATAAGTGCTTGTTTAAACTTGTATGCTATTTGTTCATCTACTATTGATGTATAAATAGCGTTATTCAAATCTTCGTGTACATTTTTTTTTGTATCACATTTGTTTACCAAAATAAGATACGGGATTCCTAATTTTTCAATATCTTTAATCAAATCATTTTCATAATCATCAAAACCTTCGGGTTCGCAAACAATTACTGCAATATCAGTTCTATCAAGGACTTTCATTGTTTTTTCAACACGTTTTTCACCTAATTCGGTTTTGTCATCCAATCCTGCAGTATCTAAAAAAGTTACAGGACCAATGGGCAAAAGCTCCATAGATTTTTCAACAACATCAGTTGTAGTGCCTGCAATTTCGGACACGATTGAAACATCTTGTCCTGTGATTTTGTTTATCAAAGAAGATTTTCCGACATTTGTTTTTCCAAAAAATGCAATATGCAAACGATTTGATTTTAATGTTTTCATAATAATTATTTTAAAATAACAATAAATCTAATTCAATTAGCCTGATTGTTTCACAATAGCAATAAAAAGAGCGACTTAAAAGTCGCTCTTTTTAATTCTAACCTCTGATACCGAGTTTTTTAACCAAATCTCTGTATTCATCAAGGTTTTGAGTTTTGAGGTAAGAAAGTAATCTTTTTCTTTTACCTACCATCATCAAAAGACCTCTTTTTGTTGCATAATCATTTTTGTTTGATTTCAAATGTTCTGTCAATTCAGAGATTTTTTTGCTCATCATAGCAACTTGAACTGCAGTTGAGCCGGTATCTTTAGCATCTTTACCGTACTTTTTAACAATTTCTTGTTTGTTTTTAAGATTCATGTTAATTTCCTTTTCTTGTTGAGTGATTATTGGCGTAAGCACTCTACATTGGAAATCATAATATATCAAAAAAAAAATGCAAGAGGGTTATGTATATTTACCCCGTTAAGCCACGTCTTTGCATATCAACAGCATTAAAGCGTTGGCTTAAGTACACGTCAGCCATAATTTCAGCATCTGTAACACTCTTAATAAGATCTGTTGTATAACCTGAATTTAATGCTGCATAAGTCTTATCATTACCTGTTGCTTCCCCGTTTTCGTTTTGTTGTGCATAATGAGCAAGCAGCTGTTCATATTTTTCACTTTTCTTAATTTTGTCATTTTTGAGTTGCGTAAACAAACTCATTTGATTATTGTACAAATTTGTGTATTTTTCATACATTTCTTGTCCTTTTTTGTACAAATCCATAATGCTGGTTTTACTCAAAGTATTCATATAATAACTTTGATTAAATGAAAAATCTTCATAAGACACTCCTGCATCTCTCAATGCCTGAAATCTTGAATCTGACAGATATGTACTTTTATCAACGTGAAATTGCATAGCAATCCTCAAATTTTATACTCTTGTATATATAAAGTATTTAAAGTACAAATAATTGCCTTTTTTGTAAAGTTTTATTACATAAAATATATTATTAGCAAATATATATTTTATTCTTTTGCCTCCGGCGGGTGCTGCGCGCACGGCGGTCGCTTTGGCGGCAAAGCGACGCAAACCGGCGACACGCTTCGTTCACTAATAATTTGTACGGCTCAACTGGAAAGCGGACAAACTCACTGTACGTCTTTCTGAACTTGTTTCAAAATCTATCAATATTGCCGTTCAAACAGTGTCCGCTTCTGCCATTGTCTCGCCTACAATTATTGTTCACTCAGCTACCGTCGCAAAGTTTAAATTTATAAGATAATACTAATAATATATTTTATGTAAATAGTTTGAAAAATTAAAAAAAATTACTATAATTACTATTATGACTAACTTTGATACAAGCAGGCTTGAGGATTTAAAAGATAGGGTAAAAAATAAACTCGACAACACAGAACTTTTTCGCTTTAAAGGAACTGTATCAAAGCTTTTGGGTTTGACGGTTGAAGTTAAACTACCGGGGCTTAAAATTGGTGACCTTTGTTTTATTGAAACAAAAGACGGAAGAAAAAAACCTGCAGAAGTTCAGGCTTTCAAAGGTGAAGTAGCACAATTGCTTTTGTTATATGACGGAGAAGGTATTGGACAGGGCAGTTTGGTAACTTCTACAGGAAAACCTATTATTATCCCCGTCGGAGATTTTTTACTCGGACGTTTAATAAATCCGCTTGGAGACCCGCTTGACGGCAAACCATTGGACACTACGGGGGCTATGTGGCGTGCAGTTGAAGGACCGCCTCCGGGGCCTTTTGAAAGACCTATTATTACGGAAGTATTTTCAACAGGTGTCAGAGCAATAGACAGTTGTATGACAATGGGCTGCGGACAGCGTTTGGGGCTGTTTGCCGGATCCGGTGTCGGTAAAAGTACACTCCTAGGTATGATTGCAAGAAATTCCGATGCAGATGTTAACGTAGTTGCTCTGATTGGAGAACGTGGCCGTGAGGTAAAAGAGTTTATTGAAGATTCTCTTGGAGAAGAAGGTATGGCAAAATCTGTTGTTGTGTGTTCAACAGGTGATCAACCGCCTCTGATTCGTCAAAAAGCCTTGCTTACAGCGACTGCGGTTTGTGAATACTTTAGGGATCAGGGGAAAAAAGTTTTCCTTATGACAGACACAGTTACACGTTGTGCAATGGCGGGACGTGAAGTTGGTCTGTCTCTTGGCGAACCGCCTACGATGAAAGGTTATCCGCCATCAATATTTTCTTGGCTGCAAAAGGTTCTCGAGCGTGCAGGAAATAGCCCAAAAGGTTCTATTACGGCCTTGTATACCGTATTGATGGAAGGTGATGACATATCTGACCCTATTGTTGATATTGTACGTGGTATTGTAGACGGCCATATTTTCTTGTCCAGAAAAGTTGCAGAAATGAACCATTATCCTGCGATTGATGTTTTAGGAAGTATCTCAAGGTTAATGTCATCAATTGTAACCCCTGAACATCGCGAAGCTGCAGGCAAAATGCGTGCAATTATGTCATTGTATAGAGAAAACAAAGACCTTATTGATGTTGGTATGTATCAGCCCGGCACTAATCCAAAACTTGATGTTGCGATTGAACTGATGCCGAAAATTAACGCATTTTTGCAACAGAAAACCTCCGATATCGTCAGTATGGATACAACGATTGAAACACTTGTCGATATGATGCAAGGTGTGGAAATATAAAATTTAGCTCTCTGCAACAACTCTTGAAATTAATTCACCATAACTATTCATAGAACCGTCAGTTTCTTCTATTATATAGTTGTAACCTTCTTTACCTTCAATAGCTTTTTGAGCTTTTTGCAACGCAGTATCGTAGTCTTTGCATTGTGCAACTTCTGTTTTAGAAAATTCTGAATGATTTCTTTCTGTGTAAACGTAGTACATTTTATATCTCCTTAATTTTTTCTTTAATCTCTAATATCTCGTATTTTAACCTATTTAATTCGCATTTAACAGGGTCAGGAATTCTGTTATGCATAAGAACGCCATTTTCATCTTTAAAATGTCTTTGAACTATTCTTCCAGGAATCCCAACTACCGTTGAATATTCAGGAACATCTTCCACAACGACCGAACCTGCGCCGACTCTTACATAATCCCCAAGCGTAATGTTGCCAAGAACTTTTGCGCCGGCACCGACAATAACTCCGTTACCAAGTGTAGGATGGCGTTTACCATGCTCTTTTCCTGTTCCGCCAAGGGTAACCTGCTGATAAATCAGAACATCATCTCCGATTATTGTCGTTGCACCTATTACAACACCCTCACCGTGATCAATAAAAAATCTTCGCCCGATTTGCGCAGCAGGATGAATTTCTATACCTGTAATAATCCTTGTTATATAAGAAATCATACGGGGCAAAAGAGGAATATGCCACTTATAGAATTTATGTGCAAGCCTGTATGCAATCAATGCGTGCAAACCTGGATAACATAAAATAACCTCCAATAAGTTTTCTGCAGCGGGATCTTTATCGTATATTACCTGAATATCTTCTTTGACTTTGCTTATTCCTCGTTTAATCGTTTTTAGCATAAGTTGATTATAACAGAAAAATTCGACCGAATAAACATTCGGTCGAATTAGTTTATTTATTCAATTGTTCCAGTTCATCACGCAGCGTCTTGACTTGTTTATTATAATATTCAAGCCAGCTTGTGTCCGAATCCATCAATGACGGTTCGGCCATTGCCCTAATTCGTTTTTTATCAAGATTATCCAATTCTTCTTTGATTTCTTGAATACGAATTGCATTTTGAATTTTTAATTGTTTTTCTTGGATTTCAGCAGCATTCAATCTTGTCCAGACACCATTTACTTGTGAATACTCTGCTTCATTGACCGCAATGACATTACCTTCAAAAGGAATTATCCTTTTCCCTTCGGATTGTTCATTCAAAAGCTGCATCCAATATTCATCCGTTATTTCAACTGCGTTTTCAAAATTTTCTTCATAAAATCCATAATCTTTGTTATTTTTTGTTCCGTAATATTTCATAAATTTTCTCCTTCATTTTTATTTGTGTTAACATCCGATTGCAATCCAGCTGCAGGCACAGTCTAAACTACCTGAAACTTTCCAGCCATGAGCGGTAAAAGATGTTGTTGATCTCCCTGTATGCAACGCACCTATTGCATATATATTATTTGATGAAGCATGCCCGCCAAAACATATCTGCGGATTAGCACTAAATGCAATTGGGAATGTTACGGTTGTACTGTTTGAATCAAATGTTGTATACCCCCATTGAATTATTATCCCGTTTGCAAATTTTATGTATCCGAGATTTGAAGCATTCTTTGAAATTGTATTTGTTACCCAATTTCCCCAAGAAGAACCTGACCACATCCTCACATAAATATCCGGTACGGACCCATCTGAATACCAGACTTGCTTAATTTTTGGTTCGGTACCTAAAACGGATAGCACACCAGAACTTCCTTTTGGGATATTTGTCGGTGTATAACCTGACGTAAATATATAATTTCCTGGAGTTTTGTAATTGTTTAAATTTGTTCCTGCCGTATTTACAACAAAATCTTTTGTTAAATCTTCACTATTTGCTTTACCAGCTAAAATTTCCCTCAATTCCTGTATATCACCGGCAGAAATTTCCATATTTTGTTCAATAGCATTTGCAAGTGATACAAAATTTGCATTCACTTCACCGGCTTTCGCTTTAGTACCGGGAATAAATGAATAAGGTATCATTGAATTAGTCATATAATTTCCTTTCTGACCAATTTAATGAATTTTGTTAAAAAGGCGTTTTCTTTATTATACCACGTGTTTGCAAAATCCGTCAATCTTGTGGTAGAATTCACTCATGACAATCGGTGTTGATATTGAAGAAATTTCAAGATTTAAAAATAAATCTGACAAATTTTTAAAGCGGATTTTCACCGCTTTAGAACTTGAGTATTGCCTTAAATGTTCAAAGCCCGAAAGCCATTTGGCAGTCAGATTTTGCGCAAAAGAAGCTGTTATAAAAGCTTTAACCCCGCTAAATATAAATATTGCTGAATACAATATGATTGAAATTTTTCACGACAAAAACAACTGTCCAAAAGTAAGAATCCTAAAACAAATCAATAAAAAAATAGATTTTGAATTAAGTCTTTCTCATGACAGAACCAAAGCTATTGCATTTGTAACTGCAAAAGTTTAGGTTTACTCCTTTTGTATGAACCTAAAAATCTCATATATGGTGCTTTTACACGCACTTCTTTCAGCGTATTTATCACATTTGCATTATGAATATGTCCATCAAGCGTAACTGTCATAATATATTCACCGAAATTTTTTGAAGGATGCGATGCAATATATGAAAGATTTATTTTATTTTTCATAAAAATTTCCAATATATTCAAAAGAGCACCCGGCTTATTTTCCGTTGAAAAGGCAATTGATGTTTTATCATTTCCTGTTTCTTCTGTTTCAAAATCACCTATGAGTACAAATCTGGTTTGGTTTGATTTGTCATCATTTATATTTTCTTTCAATATGTTCAAATTAAAAATTTCAGCAGTTTTGGGAGTACCGATAGAAGCGTACGTAAGGTTATATCCTTGCAAATTTCTTGCAGCTTCAGGAATACTTGCAGCTTCTATAATATTGACATTAAACGGCAATTCATTTTTAATAAAATTTTTACATTTCCCTAACAATTCTGGTGGGGAAATTATCCCTGTAATAGAATAAAATTCAGTAGTTCTTGAAAGAAGACAGTAATTAACAGGCAAATAATATTCGGAAATTATTTTTATATTAGGATTTTTCGTCTGCATTAGACAATCTAAAGTTTCCCGAACCGTCCCTTCTATAGAATTTTCTACAGCTAAAACTCCTAAAGTATCAGGATTATTATCAACAAAGTCAACAACCTCTTTTATTGTTTCAAAAGCTTGATGATAACTGTTAATCTCAAATTTGTCGCAAAAACTGTCCTTAGCCATTTCCCCAAAAGAGCTTTGAGGGCCTAGAAATGCAACTGTTTTTATATTTTCAAAATTCAACATTTGATAAACTTTCTTATTTCTAATATTATTATAACAAAAAGAGGATAAATATGGCAAATATTAAGTTTGGCACAGATGGCTGGAGAGCTGTTGTAGGTGAAGATTTTAACGAAGGAAATGTCAAAACAGTTATAAAATCAATCGGAAAATATGTTTTTGATAATTTTGGGTTATCAAAAAAAATAATTATCGGCTATGATCCGAGAAATATGGCGTTTGAATTTGCACAAACAGCCGCAAATCAATTAGCAAAATACGGATTTGAAGTTTTGTTATCATACAAAGTAATTCCGACTCCTGTTTTAGCTTATAGTGCAAAACACTTGAATGCTTGTGCTGTTATGTTTACGGCATCTCACAATCCGCCGGAATATTTAGGAATCAAATTTATACCTGATTATGCAGGTCCTGCCACTTCCGAAATCACTGATGAATTAATGAAAAATTTGCCGCTTGATTTTAAATTGAGCGGAAACGGAAAAGTTATTGAATACGATTTTTCTGACGATTATTTCGAACACATAGGAAAATTAATCAATTTTGATAAAATCAAATCGTACAAAAAAAATATTATTTTTGATGGGTTATATGCCGCTAGTATCGGCTACTTTGATGAACTTTTAAATATTTACGGAATTGAATTTGACAGTATACATATGTACCATGATACCAATTTTGGCGGTGGCATGCCTGAACCTAAACCGAAATTTTTAACGGAATTAATTGAAAAAGTAAAATCAACTCCCAATTCTATCGGGTTTGCAAATGACGGAGATTCTGACAGGTTCGGAGTAATCAATGAAGATGGAGAATACGTTTCGCCTAATGAAATTATCGGAATACTTTTAATTCATTTGAAAAAGAATAAAAATTATTCAGGCTCTCTTGTAAAAACGGTAGGAGCAAGCCTTTTGTTAAATAAAATTGCCGAAAAACTGGGAGTTGAAGTTATTGAAACAGCCGTTGGATTTAAACATGTAGGCGAGGCAATGCGAAAATATAACCCTATCATTGGCGGTGAAGAATCCGGAGGCTTAAGTATTCAGGGGCATATTCCGGAAAAAGACGGAATACTCGCAAATCTTTTAGTATTAGAAGCTATGGCATACGAAGATAAATCGTTGGTTGAACTTCAAAAAGATTTATACAATTTTGCCGGCTGCAAGTTTTATAATGACAGAATTGACAAAAAATTAGATAATTTTGATTTGGTAAAACCTGTTTTAGATGAATATAAATCCAAGACACAAGTAGGTGATTTTAAAGTAAAAAATATTGATACAAAAGATGGTGTAAAACTCTATTTTGACGATAACACAAGCTGGATACTCGTAAGAGCTAGCGGAACAGAACCGCTTTTAAGAATCTACTTTGAAAGCGACAGCGTTGAAAAACTTGAAAAACTCAGAAACTCAATATAAGACTATAAAAATAATTTAAAAAGTTTCCCCGTCTTGAAGTCCAAGCGCACTCAACATATCATAAAATTCATTGTAATCTCTGCTTAAAAAGTCCTGACGGCGTTCCTCTTCATTATTATATTCTTCTCTCATCTTAGTTAATTCACCGTGGTCAAAGAATTTCGCGCCACAATTATAGCATTCATCAATTTGAATTTGTTTTTTCGCGCTTACAAAATTCTTTACCATTTTGTTTCCGCAAAGAGGACATGTCCTTATTTGTGTATCATCAGTTTTGACAAATTCTTTATTTAAAAGCTCGTTTTTCAATTCATCAATATTTTCATGCTTTTCATCGAACTTCTTTAATTCCATACCGTCAAAAAATATACCGCCACATCCGTCGACACATACATCCAGATAGCAGTTTCCGCTCTGTAAAAAAACTTTGTGCATCTTTTGACCGCAAGCCGGACAATTAATCATTTCTCTCGTATCATTCATAATAAACCTCTATTGAATACTAGCAATTTTTTTGAATTTTGTCAATAAAAAAGCCCCGAAGGGCTTTTTTTATCTCTTAACTTCACTTTGTTCAGACAGGTTTTTTAATATAGTATATGATGTATCCCATCCGTTCAAACCGCCGGTAGCTTTATATTTTGCTATTTGTTTTGCTCTTTGTTGTTTCAGTTTCTTTTGAGTTTTTTCAAACTTTTTCATTAATCTTTTACTTGAATTTCTTGCTGTAATTGTAGGTTCAATATATGCTAAGAAATTTCTGTATTCTTGGCAATTGTATCCTTCTTTAACTTTTGAAGGATAATTATATGACAAATAGTCATAAATGTAAGTTGTTCTTTTGATATTGTTAAGTTGCCCTGTCATCACTTCCCAAGTAGTTCCTGGCATTTTACCCAAAGTTACAATCATTGCAAGCGGGTTGTATCCTGCTTGAATCATTAAATCAACACCGGTAATATCGGCTGTCATTTGATCTTTTTCCGACATTGTATTTAGAGAAATTTGGTTAACGAGCAACGCTTTATTTTGAGCTTCTTCGGTTTCAAAACTTCCTGCCCAAGCAGATGCAAGATTTGAAATAAATTTCTTTTTAGAAGCATTTGCATTGATTACAACACCAAGCTCTTGTGAAATTACGGCAGCAACTTCATTATCATTACCTGTATAACCGAGAGCATCTTTTTGGATATAAAGTTCATTGTTTGTATTTGATGTACTGTTTACAACATTTGTTTCTGTTACCACAAAATTTGTATTTGACGGCAAACCATTTTTTGTTAACAGTTGTTTCCCGACTGTAGGAACTCTGTCAACAGCACTCCAAGTTGCAGCAAGCGACGGTGTCGCAAGGGACGCAATCAAGAACATTGATAATAATATTTTTTTCATAAAACCCTCCTATTAATGTATTTGTCTTATTTCCAAAAATATTGTACAATAAAAACATATAAACGGGTATTAAAATGATAAATAATGATAACAAAATATTAAAAGAAGGGCTTGAGCTTTTAGAAGATAAGAATTACGAGAGTGCTGTAAATAAATTTGCCGAAGCGCAAAAGCTTTTTTCGGAAAATAAATCTGATGAAAATGTCTCAATTTCCCTAAGTTTACTTGGTATGGCAAAATATCTGCTTGACAAAAATTCTTGCACTGAAGCTTTGAAAATTCTTTCAGATGCCAATTACATGGCGCAATATTCAAAAAATAGTACCGCAAAATTGGTAAACGAGTATGCACAAGGTACTATTGATTTTGGAGAAGGCAACAGAGAAGTTGCTCTTATACATTTTGAAAATGCTAAAAATATAGCAACAACAGCAGGCGATGAACTTTCAATACTCGGATATATTCATACCCGTATAAAACAGATAAATAGCGGAATGGATTTTGAACTCCCTATAAAAAGTGATCCGCTCGTGTCATTGGTTAAAATAGGAAGGTCAATTACTGCAGTTACAGATATCAATATTCTGCTAAAGGTAATTGCCGAAGAAACAAAAATTGCCATTCAAGCTGATAGGTGTACGGTGTTTTTGCTCGACAAAGAAAAAAATGAGCTGTGGAGCAAAGTAGCACTCGGAATGGATAGTCAGGAAATACGCTTTCCTGCAGATAAGGGGCTTGCAGGATATGTTGTAAAAACCGGCGAACCTTTAAATATTCCTGATGCATATAACGATGATCGTTTCAATCCGGATATTGACAAAAAAACAGGTTACAAAACAAAAACAATACTTTGCATGCCGATAAAAAATAATAATCAAGAAATTATAGGCGCATTTCAGGTTCTTAATAAGCTGGATGGTGTATTTACAAAAGGAGATGAAGACCTGCTAATAGCAATCGGCGGAAGTGCTTCTATCGCTTTAGAAAATGCTCAACTATTCGAACAGCAAAAAGAATTATACAAAGAGCAAAAAGCACTGTTTGAAAGCTTTATAGATACACTTGCAACATCAATAGATGCCCGAGATAAGATTACTGCCGGCCATTCCAGCAGAGTAAAATTATACTCAATGTTATTGGTAGATCAATTAGGCTGCGATGAAAAATTTAAAGCTTTGGTAGAAAAGGCCGCGATTTTGCATGATATAGGCAAAATCGGAATTAGAGATGCTGTTTTGCAAAAAGAAGGAAAACTCACTGATGAGGAATACAAACATATCCAAGAACACGTAAAAATTACTCATGATATTTTGGATAAAATTTATATGTCAGATGATTTTAAAATCATTACGGAAATGGCTTGTTCTCACCACGAAAAATTTGACGGTTCAGGATACTATAGGCATTTAAAAGGTGAAGAAATTAATTACGGAGGCAGAATACTTGCAGTAGCTGATGTATTTGATGCTATAACATCAAAAAGACACTACCGTGACAAAATGCCTATCAAAAATGTTATAGATATTTTGTTAAGCGGAAAAGACAGTCATTTTGACGGCAGACTTGTTGATGAATTTTTGAAAATCTCTGCAGATAAAATAGTCCGAGTATTTTTGACAGAAAACCATAATCAGTTAAATGATGAAGATGCACAAACACTGCAAAACTATAATTTGAAAAATATTTATGATTTTATTATAAACGGAGAAAATCAAAATATAGTTGATTTATTTAATTACTATTATGCGGGGGATAAGGTTGAAAAATAAATTTGCAATATTAATACCTGTTTTATTTTTGTTCACATCAACAGCTTTCGGGGAAGGGTTTGATGCCATTAATCCTGTAAATCCTTTGTCTGCGCAACCTGTTGAAAATAACATGATTGCCTTAACCGTAAAAAAAGCTACTCTTACACACAACAGCATTCATAATCAATATGTGTTTGCATTTAACAGATTTATGCAAAGCAACGTAAAACCGGCATATAACGATTTTAAAATATTAATAGAAACAATTGGAAGCAACGATTATGCTTATATGAAGCTGGCTGAAAGTATGGCTGATATAGGTTTTTTCCGGTTATCAGAACTTGCAATATCAAAAATTGAAGACAATGAACTGTCCGATCTTTTAACAAATGATATTAAGCTTTATTACTATCCCTCAAAAAAATTAAAAGTTGATGATGAAATTTATTTGGGTGAAATTTTTTCAAACATAATTTATAATGACCAAAGTAAAGAAGCTACACAAGAATTGGTAAAAAATTCAAAATTAATAGAAAATTATGATTATGCAAACTATATTGCGGCACTTGGCTATTTAAAATCAAATGAATTTATTGAGGCTGACAAATATATTGATGATGCAATAAAAATGAATCCGAGAAATTTAAACTACAAAAAATTAAAAGCAGAAATTTTATCTCAAGGTAAAAAGCCTCAAAATGCAATTAAAATGATAAATTCTATAAAATCACAAAAATTATATACTTCAGTTTTTGAGCGCAAAATAAATTCACTTGAACACTATGTATTATACAAATCCAAAAAGAATTACTCCGAAAAAATGTATCATTTAGGATATTACTACTATTTTGAAAATGAATTTGCCAAATCAATCAGAACATTGCAAGGTGCTCTAAGTAATAAGAAAAAATTAAATAAAGACATTTATGCATTGCTTTCAAGAATTTATTTTGTTACTGAGGATTTTGATAAAAGTAAAGATACCGCACAAAAGGCACTTAACCTTGACGGCAAGAATACAATAGCCCTTTTGGTAAGCGGGGATTTAGCATATAGAGCCGGAGATTTTAAAACCGCACTGAAATATTATAAAAATGCTGAAAATACAGATAAATCAGATATTCCTTCAATAAGAGCAGCTGAAGCATACGAAAAATTAAACAAAGATAAAAAAGCTCAAGAAATATATGAAAAAATTATAAAAACACATAACAATTGCTATTTAGCATATTACAAAATTGCGTTAAAAAATAAAGCAAAAGAAATTGAATATATAAAAAAATCCGTCGCTATAAATATGAATTTCAAAGATGCCTGGATTGACTTAGGCAGAATAGCAATTGAGAAAGCTGAATTGAATGATGCAAAAAAATATTTAAGAATTGCAAATTATATTGACGAAAATGATTTCAGGTATTATTATTATCAAGGATTGCTCGCTAAGAAACAGGGCAGCGACGGAACTGAATATTTTAAAAAATCATTATCAATAAATCCGGATTACCAACCTGCAAAAGAGGAGTTAAATATATGAATATATTAATTGTTGAAGACCATGAATTAAC
>CAMVQX010000013.1 GCA_947169755.1 uncultured bacterium | reverse complement strand
TTTTCAAATCCGTAATAGACAGCATATTTTGTTAAATTAAAAGTTGAAACAAGCGGATCATCGGCATTCAGAATTAATTTTAAATCGGGATTTTTTTCGATGGCATTTTTTATAAACCCTGCAGTGGTGTTTAATTCACCGTACCTATCAAGTTGATCTCTAAAAAGATTTGTTACTACAAGATAATCTGATTTCATGCAATCATAAAGCTTTGTCAGGTAAGCTTCATCAGATTCAATTACCGCATAATCATATCTGATTAGTGGTCTGATGTTTAGGGCAAAAACATTAGCAACACCTGTCAACATATTTGCACCTTCAAGATTATGGATAACACTTTCGTGCGCTGTTTCTAACATGTGCGCAATTAAGCCAGATGTAGTTGATTTCCCGTTAGTGCCTGTTACTGTAACAATATTTTTTTTTATATATTTTGAACAATATTTCAAAAAATCAGGACATATTTTAAGTGATAGCATACCGACAAAAGATGTTCCGGAAGATTTTCCTCTCAGTTTTATTGCTAAATAAGTTAATCTTGCAAGTATTAATGCAATATAAAATCTGATTCTCATAAAATAGTCCTTTAGACGTATTCCCCTAATCTCGTATATATAATAATATAATACAAAAGAAGATCTATGTACATATTTATTGCAATAATTTTTATAGCGGAATTGATAATCGCACTTCAATTAATTTTGTTGATAACAAAATTAGATAAAAGAGTTTGCGATATAAATGAGTGTGTAAAAACGTTTAATCCGCTTGCAAAAACTTGTATGGAATATATCAGGTGTTTGACTTCTCAGTTCTGTACGAAAGTTTCAAAAAGTATTGAATTTGTTAAAAAACAACGTGAAAAAATCATTATGAAAACTATTATAACAGTTTCGATTTATTCGCTTTTGTTTATTTTCAAATTTAAAAAAATAAAAGCTAAAAAGATTAACAAGCTGCTTGGCGCAATACGTGATGTGGCGGTGGATTTGGCGGTTTAACTTGTAAAATGGAATAAAATATGATAGTATAAGAACCGAAAGGATAAATTATGAGCAAAAATAAATCATTCGTATTTAGCATGGGTTTAATTACCGGTGTAATAGGCGGAATTATTGCAGGTGTTCTTTATGCGCCAAAATCCGGAGAAGAGTCAAGACGTGAACTTAAAGAAGCTGCTTGTGAACTTTATGAAAAACATTCGCCGGCTATTAATGAGGCTAAAAAGCAGGCTATGGAAAATATTGACTTGATGAAATATAAGCTGGAAAGACAATTTAGAAAATTCAATAATATGGTAAAATCAAAAAAGCTTATGAAAGCAAAAGAACTTGAAAAATACGAAGATTATAACTACTAAAGGAAAATTATGGAACTTTCACAAATTGCATTAAATCATGGTTTAACATTTTTAGCCTGGGCAACAGGTGTAGTTGTTATTGTAGTTGGCGGTTTTCTTGTTAAATTATTATTGGATTTGTCAGTTTTGGCAAAGAACCTTAATGAAACATCAATGATAGTTAATACTGAATTAAAACCGACTCTGCAAGGAGTAAACGAAACTCTTGCCACAATAAATGAGATAATCAAAAACACCGATAAAGGTGTCGGCGATTTTAAATCCGCATTAGGAAAGATTGTTGATAAGACAAAACTTGTTTCAAGCTCAATCATAGGCGGGTTGATAAACGGTTTTGCAACAGCATATAAATTGTTTAAAAAATAACCGTAAAGTCGGATTAAATACACATGAGAATAAAATATAATGAAAACGAAAAGGAGAAACTTATGTCAGCAGGTAAATTTTTCGCAGGTTTTTTAGTAGGTGGTGCTATCGGTGCTATTGCAGGTATACTTCTTGCCCCAAAATCAGGTGAAGAAACTCGTGCAATGTTAGCAGACGGTGCAAAAGATGCCATGAAAAGAGCCGATGAAACAGTAAAACAAATTCAATCAAAAGCAGATGATGTTGTTTCTGATATGCAAAAGAAAGGTGAAGAAATAAAAGAAAAACTTCAAGACCTTTTGAATAAGCAAAAAGATGCAAAAGCAGAAGCTTAGGATAAAAAACAATTAACAAAAAACGGCACGTAAGTGCCGTTTTTTTTGTCAAATAATAGCATTTTTTGACATTGTGAATATTTGTAACGATTTTTATGAATGTTGAAATTGAATAAAATAAAAATCCTTTATATAAACGTAAACAATAGGGGAATTAAAAGGAGAAAGTTATGTTATTGAAACAACCGATTATTGATACAATTATCGATGATGAAAATTGTTATACAATAAAAAGAGTTTTTGATTATGAGACAAACAGGTTGTCATTAATACAGGTTTTAAATTCTAGAGGGGAGATTTATAAAGTTCTGTTTTATGATGAAAATGGCAGACTTTCAGGCATGAGTATTTATAATCCGGAAACGGGGCGTGAGATTAAGGGCTTGTTATACAAAGCTGATGGCAGAACGATATCATCTGTAAGGGATTATGACTTAGAAACCGAAAAATTGATTAGTGTGACATTTTATAAAGCTGATGGCGTAGGAGTTTCATCAATTGTGGAATACAATGATGAAGGTACTGAGGTACAATTTACTCTTTTTGAAGAGGGTAAAAAAGTAACGACGCAAATACTTTAAGTCAGCGCAAAAAAGACCTCATTTATGAGGTCTTTTTTTTATTGTTTTAAATATTTAAATTTAATTTTTCTTTCTCAATGCATCCTCTAATGCTTTTTCTAAAACTGTGATTTTATTTTCGAGTATACCGATTTTTGCTTCGGCATTGGTATTTGAAATAGAACCCTTTTCCAGTTCACGTTTATAGGCATTGTATTTTGTTTTTAAAGAGCTATAAATAGGAACAAAAAAGAATATAACAGATAAAATTCCTAAAATGTAAATCCCTAATGTGTAAATAGCTAAATCAAATCCCAGAGTGTGCACGGATAAACCTGCTAAAGTCGCAAATTTTTTACTCAAAAGGGTAACTGAAACGGAATTATGATAGTTCATCAAGGTTAAAAAACCTGTACATAAAACTGCTAATATTGATAGTATTTGCATTTTAGCTCCTCAAATATTTTAAAACTTTTTGAATTTTTTCATCGGGTTCAATTTGTAATTCTATTATCTCATTTCCAAACGGTTTTGTAAACCTTAAATAAAAAGATTGTAAAACCTGCTCATCTGTCTTTATTTTAGCCATACCCGCCCCATACAATGTGTCATTAAATATCGGATGTTTTATATAGTTCATATGGACTCTTATTTGATGAGTTCTTCCTGTAATAAGTTCTAATTCAACGTATGTCGCATCTTTAAACCGTTCTAATATTTTAACTTTTGTGGTACTGGGTTTTCCGTCAGCTTTGACCATCATTTTGTGTGGTTGATTTGGATTTCTGCCAATCGGTTCATTTATTTCAAATTTATCTTTTTCAATGTTTCCTTTTACAATAGCTCTGTACTTTTTAGTTATTGTATGTTCCTTAATTTGTCGAGCCAAAAATTCGTGCGCATCATTATTTTTCGCAATCATTAACAAGCCTGATGTGTTACGGTCTAATCTGTGTAAAATTCCGCGGCGAAAATCACCGTTTATATCGGATAAATTGTTTCCGTATTTGTATAAAAGAGCATTCACAAGGGTGTTTTCTCGTTCAATAGTTGTCGGATGGGTAAGCATTCCGGAAGGTTTGTTTACAACAAGCATATTTTCATCTTCATAAATAATATCAAGTTTTATGTTTTGAGGTAGTATTTTTAAATCTTCATTTTGTGGAAATTCAAAATCAATTTTGTCCCCTTCTCTCAATAGGTAAGAAGATTTTTTTTCAGAATCGTTAATTTTTATATTGCCTGATTTTATATAATTCTGGATTTTTGAGCGCGATAAATCCGGAGTTATTTCTGATAAATAACTGTCTAGCCTTTTTCCTTCATCATTTTCATCAACAAATAAAATCATATTTTAGATAATAATTTAAATAGGTTAAAAATGCAAAATAAGAAAAAGGTCTACATTTTATCGGAAAATATTGTAAAAATTTTTGTGGCGTTTTAAAATTCAAATATGTTAGTAGAGAGCCAAAAATCTATCTTGACGGATACTATAATGGAAAACTGTCAAGATATTATCAGTGTTGTTGATTTGGATTATAATTACAGAATTTGTAACAGAGCATTTCTAAAATTGTTTAATTTACCTCATGAAACTGAAGTTCTTGGAAAGAATGTAAAGCAAGTTTTGCCTGAAGAAACAGCTATTATTATTGAAAAATATTTTGATGATGTTATAAAAAATCGAGACACAAGAGATTATACATTTATATTACAGATAAGAGGTGAAAATAAAGTTATAAGCCAGTTGTCTATACCTTTTGTTGAAGACAGTGAAATTACCGGTATTTTATCAATATCAAAAGATATAACAACAGAAGAAAATCTGAAACAAAAGCTATTAGATATGGTTTGTAAGCTGAATGACACGCTGGAATTGAAGAAGAAACTTGAAGATCAAAAAGAACTTTTTATGGCAACATTAACGCATGATCTTAAAAATCCTGTGCAAGCTCAACTGATGAGTCTCAAAATGTTAAAAAGAGGTACGCTTGGTCAATTATCAGAAGAACAAAATAATATTTTGGACATTTTGCTTGAGAGTTCTGAATATATGCAGCAAATGCTTTTTACGATTTTGTATACGTATAAGTATGATAACGGCGTTATAGAATTGAAAAAACAAACAGTTAACTTGGATAATTTAATGCAGAATTGTCTCCGTGAAATTGGTGCATTTGCAAAATCAAGAAATATCGAAATTTGTTATAAATGCAAAGTTGATGAAATATTAGCAGATCAAAGCCAGCTTAGGAGAGTGATTTCAAACATTATAAATAATGCAATAAAATATTCATATAAAAATTCAAAACTAAAAATAGATATATTTACAAATAGTTCTAATGCAATATTTTCATTTGAAAATATGGGAGAACCCATACCTAACGAAATAAAAGATCATATATTTGACAAATATATTACCGGTAAAACTGGTATTGGTTTAGGGTTGTATTTTTCTAAAAAGGTTATTGAAGCGCATGGCGGTAAAATTTATTTGATTACAAACGGTAATTTAAGTAAATTTATTTTTGAAATTCCTGTAAAAAATAATGTAATAAAGAGTATAAAATGGTGAAATTGAATAAATTTAAAATAAAATTTGACACCAGTAGAAAATATAGGTAATATGGTTTTGTAGATTGTAAAAAGGGAAATAGATGAAGAAGAAATTTGCATTTACACTTGCGGAAGTACTGATTACATTGAGTATTATTGGTGTAGTTGCCGCTATAACAATGCCAATATTAATGCAAAAATATCAAAAAATGGTTTTGGTTAATCAATTGAAAAAAGCGGTCAGCGTTGTTGAAAATGGTTTTAGAAAGGCTATGGCTGATGACGGCGTTGACAAGTTAGAAGATACTTCTCTGTTTCGTGAAGAAGGGAGTATTGCATTTAGCGGTTACAGACCGACATTAAAATACAATCTGGATAAATATTTTAAAATCATCAAGAATGATGAATATGGTACAATACCAATTAATTACAAGTATTTAGATGGATTTAAATATGCACAACCTCCTCAGTTTGCATCCATCTACCTGAGTGATGGTATAATTTTATATACATCTGGTTTCTATAGAACTACGTTTAGTGGTTCTCCTACAGCTTCTCTAGGTGGAATTTTAATTGACGTAAATGGTGAAAAAGGACCAAATCAATACGGACGAGATATGTTTAATTTTAATTTAGCTAATAATGGAAGATTGTATCCAGCAGGAAGTAAAGAAGATAATGGATATAGTTATTGGAAAACTAATGGTGGGTGCGATCCGGCAGCTGCAAGAAGCGGGTGGTTATGTGCTGCCCGTATAATTGAGAATGGTTGGGTTATGGATTATTAATCAAATCCTTTACAATCTCTGATGCAATAATTAAACCGACTACCGGGGGGACAAATGCAGTACTTCCCGGTATTTGGTGTTTGACGGATTCTTCATTTGATTGGAGCGGTTTTATTGGCGGTTCTTTTGAATAAACAACTTTAACTTTGGAAATTTTACGTTTTTTTAACTCCTGTCTGATTACGCGGGCAAGCGGGCAAACAGATGTTTTAGATATATCTGCGACTTCAAATGCCGTCGGATTTAATTTATTCCCTGCCCCCATTGAAGAAATTATTGGAATACCTGATTTTTTGCTTTCTTCTATCAATGAAAGTTTCCCGACAACAGTATCTATCGCATCCACCACATAATCATATTTTGAAAAGTCAAACAAATGTGCAGTTTCCGGAGTGTAGAAGGTTTTGACCTTTTTAATTTTTACTTCAGGATTAATATCTTTTAATCTTTTTTCTGCGGCATCAACTTTTGACATTCCGATAGTTGAATATGTTGCAATGATTTGGCGGTTCAAATTTGATGTACATACGTCATCATTGTCAACCAAATCGATTGCACCTATCCCGCTTCTAACCAAAGCTTCCGCAACATATCCGCCGACACCGCCGATACCAAATAAAGCGATATGGGATTGCTGAAGTTTTTTTATACCTTCTTCACCTATTAATAATTGTGTTCTGGAAAATTGTTCTTGCATAAAAAAATTTTAAATCAAAAATGTATACAAGCAAAATTATAATTTTGTTACAACGTAATTATAACATTGTTGTATATATTTTATGGTTAAAATGTCGTTTAATTTTTTTTGGAGGAGAATAGTATGCAAAAGGATGAGGAACTTGAATATTTGGCAAAATCTATATCTAGCAATTTGCTTGAATCAAAATATATTTTGGATGTTTTATATGAAATTACTGAAGGAGAAGGCAAGTTTGAAACTCTGTTTAATATTTTGAAAAAGAATATCAAAACCTCATTTGATAATATTGAAAAATTCAGACAAATTATATCATTATATGAATAAAATTATCTTATTATAAAATTTTGTGCTACAATTATTGTATGGAAACAAAGATTGTAAAACTGAGGGATTTTGAAATTGGCGGGGATAAACTTACTGTACTTGCAGGACCATGTGTTCTTGAAAGTATGGATGTTGTTGATGAAACTGCAAAGGGTTTAAAAAAAATTACTGATGATTTAGGAATAAATTTTGTGTTTAAATCGTCTTTTGATAAGGCAAATCGTTCGTCAATTCATTCTTATCGCGGTCCTGGTCTTGAAAAAGGGCTTGAAATGCTTCAAGCGATAAAGGATAAGTATAACATTCCGATTGTTACAGATATTCATTTACCTGAGCAAGCCGAGCCTGTTTCTAAAGTTGCCGATATACTTCAAATTCCTGCATTTCTTTGTCGTCAGACTGATTTATTGGTTGCAGCCGCAAAAACTGATAAAATTATTAATATTAAAAAAGGTCAGTTTTTAGCACCGGAACAGATGGCAACTCTTGTCAAAAAAGTTGAAGAAAGCGGGAATAACAAAATTCTTTTGACGGATAGAGGCTGCACTTTTGGCTATAACAATCTGGTTGTAGATTTTAGAGCAATTCCTATTATGCAGGAAACGGGTTATCCTGTTGTATTTGATGCAACTCACAGTGTACAATTGCCGGGGGCAAACGGTTCATGCTCAGGCGGAGACAGAAAATTCGTTCCGACACTTGCAAAAGCTGCTATTGCGGCAGGTGCAAATGCTCTGTTCTTTGAAGTTCACCCAAATCCTGATAAAGGACTTTGTGATGGGCCTAATATGATTTCAATATCCCAAGCTGAAGAATTATTTAAAGTTTGCAAAGATATTTTTGAATTGGTAAGGAAATGATTATAAAACAATTTGTTGCCGGTCAATTGGAAAATAATATGTATCTTGTATTAGATGAGGAGTCTAAAAAAGGAGTCCTTATTGATGCAACAGAAATGCTTCCTGAGCTTATTGAAGCTTCGAAGGGATATGATATTGAATTTATTTTGCTTACTCATGGACATTTTGATCATATTATGGGATTGAATGATTTGAAAAAAGCTTTAAATGCAAAAGCGGTAATCAATAAAAATGATTTGATAGTATCGGATAACATAAATGAATTTACAAGGCTTTTTAATTTGCCTGACAGTGTTCCGCCGACTTATGAAAAATTTGTATCTGACGGTGATTTATTGTCTGTTGGAAATTTGAAAATAAAAGTTATTTCGACTCCGGGGCACACAGAAGGTGGAGTTTGCTATGAGATTGACGACAAACTATTTTCGGGGGATACTTTATTTAGAGAAAGTGTCGGAAGAACTGATTTGTTCGGCGGTAATTTTAAAAAGCTTGAAAACAGCGTTAAAAACAAACTATTTAAACTAAATGATAAAATAGAAGTTTATCCGGGACACGGACCGAAAACGACAATAGGACACGAAAATAAATATAATGAATTAATTTAAGAGGCAGTAAAATGAAACAACAACTTGAAAAAATATATGAAAATGCAACTCAAGATTTGGCAAAGGTTTCAACAATTGCAGAGCTTGAAGAAGTAAGAGGAAAATATTTAAGCCGCAAAGGTGAATTTAATGAAATAAAAAAGAATCTTAAAAATTTGTCTGATGAGGATAAAAGAGTAGTTGGATCATTGGCAAATGAAATTACTCAAAAGCTTGAAGCTGCTTTAAAAACTAAACATGATGAATTTTATAAAAAAGAATTAAATGAAAAATTGATGAAAGAGCGTATTGATATTACTTTGCCGGGAAAATATACCCCGAAGGGAAAAGTACATTTGTTGACTTCAACTACAAACGAGATTACATCAATTTTCCAAACTTTGGGTTTTTCTGTTGTTTCACAAAAAGATGCTCCTGAAGTTGAAACTGAATATTTTAATTTTGATGCGTTGAATGTGCCAAAAGACCATCCTGCACGTGATGTTCAGGATACTTTTTATACAGAGATTGCGCAGAACGTTGTTTTGAGGAGTCAAACTTCTAATGCACAAATTCACGCAATGGAAGGTAAAAATCCTCCGATTAGAATTATTTCACCCGGAAGAGTTTACAGAAATGAAAACATAAATGCCCGTAAAAACAACTTCTTCCATCAGATTGAAGGTTTGTATGTCGACAAAGATATAACATTTGGGGATTTAAAAGGTGTTTTAAACGAATTCATCAGAATATATTTTGGAGCAAGTCGTCCGACAAGATTTAGAAATAGTTTTTTCCCGTTTACAGAGCCGTCAGCTGAAGTTGATGTTCAATGTATTATGTGTGAGGGTAAAGGCTGCAGAACATGTTCAGGTACAGGATGGCTGGAAGTTTTGGGTTGCGGGATGGTTGATCCCAATGTCCTGAGAGAAGTCGGTATTGATCCTGATATTTATTCCGGATTTGCGTTTGGCATGGGAGTTGAACGTCTTGCAATGCTAAAATATGCCGTTGATGATATAAGATTATTCTTCAACAACGACGAAAGATTCTTAAAGCAGTTTTAATTTATTGAACTACTTTATTGAGCCCATGAGGTTTGTCAACGTTTCTGTGTAAAGCAGTTGCAATTTCGAGTGCCAATAATTGAACTATAACAACAATGCAGAACGATTTTACAATAGGACTTTCACAAAGAACATCCAAATGAAATTTCGGTGAAATTTTTTCGTTTGAATATCCGATTACACACAATGGGGCTTTATAATCGTCTTTTATTTTGTTCAAATTTTTAATTGCGGTATATGTTAGTTCTTCTATTGCAATATGAATATGTGCAGGTTTGTTATTCAAAACAGCGACATGCCCATGCATAAATTCGCCCAATATACTTGAATATACATTGATATATGATGTTTCTTTAATTTTTAAAGAAGCTTCTTTTGCAATAGCATAAGAGATACCATCAGCAGTGATTACAATGTTTTTGTATTTAGATAAAAATTTTGCAGTTTTTTTAATTTCCTTGTGTAGCGTATAAGTTTCATCAATTTTTTGAGACAATGTTTTTAACTGTTCAATGTATGGTGAAATATCAATTCCTTTGTGTGCTGCATATTTCAAAACCAAAAGTGTGCAGCATAGCATTTGGCATGTCAAAGATTTTGTTGCTGCAATGCTTTTTTCTTCACCGGCATGACAATCTATTTGAAAATCAGAACCTTCCCAAATTGAAGAGCCTTTTTTGTTGGTGATACAAAGGGTGCGCATACCTAATTCTTTTGCTTTTTGAAGCGCTGAATTTGTATCGGAAGTTTCTCCTGATTGGGTTATAAAAACGTACAAAATAGTGTCTTCATGCGGAACGGTCGATTTTAAGAGAAACTCACTTGAGTAAATTGCTCTGGCTTCGATATTAGCAACATTTCCAAATAAATCCGCCGCATATCTTGCGCAATGATAGGAAGAACCACTTGCTACAAGTACTACTTTTTTTATATCAGTCGGAATATCAAAAAGTATGTAATTGTTATCATTTACATGAGTTTGCAACAAATTTTCAAGAACATTGGATTGTTCAAAAATTTCCTGTTCCATGCTTGATTTTTGTTTTGTTTTGAAAAATAACATTATCCTAATATTTCTTTCAATATTTCATTAACAGCTTTAGGGTTAGCTCTGCCTTTTGTTTCTTTCATAACCTGTCCGACAAAGAAGCCTAAAAGCTGAACTTTACCGCCTTTATATGCTGCAACTTCGTTTGGATGAGCTTCAACAACCTTTTTAGCTACATCTTTGATTGCACCTGTGTCAGAAATTTGGCTCAAACCTCTGTCTTCAACAATTTTTGAAGCCGGTGTGCCATCTTTCATCATATCAATGATGATTTGTTTACCTATGTTGTTTGAGATTGTGTTTTTTTCAATCAGAGAAATCAATTCAACAAGATTTTCCGGTGTTAATTTTGTATCTGTTATTTCAAGTTTTTCTTCTTTTAAATATGCTGCAATTTCACCCATAATAAAGTTTACGGCAATTTTTGGAGATGCACCCAGCTCTAAAACTTTATCAAAGAACAGGGCAAGTCCCATTTGTTCAACAATTACAGATGCATCATATTCGCTCAAACCTAAAGACATATAACGTTCACGTTTTTGTTGAGGAAGTTCCGGCATCTTGTCTTTGATTTCTTGTACCCATTCTCTTGAAATTTTTAAAGGCATCAAATCCGGTTCTGGGAAGTATCTGTAATCATGAGCATCTTCTTTGCCGCGCATAGATTTAGTTTCACGTGAATTATCATCCCAAAGTCTTGTTTCTTGAACAACTTCTCCGCCTTCTTCCACAATTTCAATTTGTCTGTCAATTTCGTATTCAATAGCTCTTTGGAGTGCTGAAAAACTGTTTACGTTTTTAATTTCGGCACGTGTTCCGAATGTTTTTGACCCTTTTGGCATAATTGAGATATTTGCATCACATCTCATAGACCCTTCTTCGAGGTTTCCGTCGCAAACGCCGATATAGCGAACTATATTTCTCAATTCTTCCATGTAGTTTCTTGCTTCTTCAGAACTTCTCATATCAGGTTCTGATACGATTTCCAAAAGAGGTGTTCCTGCACGGTTCAAGTCAACTAAAGAGTAGCTTGAACCTGCAATACCGTCAGAGCCTGCGTGTACAAGCTTTCCGGCATCTTCTTCCAAGTGAGCTCTTGTGATACCGATTCTTTTGCCTTTAACGTTTAGATATCCGTTAACGCAAATAGGTTCATCATATTGTGATATTTGATAACCTTTCGGAAGATCAGGATAAAAATACTGTTTTCTGTCGAATTTGCAGCGTTCCGGAATTTCACAATTCAATGCAAGACCTGTTAGTATACCCATATTAACAACTTCTTTGTTCAACACAGGTAAAACCCCCGGCATTCCAAGTGTAATAGGACTTGTCAGGCTGTTTGGTTCCTGCCCGAACTCGTTTGTATCCGGTGCAAATATTTTTGATTTGGTTTTTAACTGTGCGTGAACTTCCAAACCGATTACAACTTCATACTTATCTCTTAAATCTTCCATAATATCTCCTTATTTATGGTTTTATTCTACCATAAACATTTTCATCAAATCAATCAGGGTTTTGTGCATTTTTACATTATGAACACGTATATAATCTACATTTCTTTCAGTAGCAAGTGCATTTATTGCTGTTGTAAAAATATCTCGCTCTAAATTATCTTCAAGGTTCAGAAAGCTCTTTCTTGATATTCCAAGCATTACAGGATATCCAAGTGATTTGAATTCTTCAACTCGACGAATGATTTCAAAATTATTTTCTCTGTTTTTGCCAAAGCCGATACCCGGATCAATTATGATATTTTCAATCCCTTTTGATTTTGCAAACTCACATTTTCTGTATAACTCAAGATATATTTCTTCAATTACATCTTCATATTTCGGGGTATCTTGCATATTTTCAGGTGTACCCTTTGAGTGTTGAATAACAATAGGACAATTATATTTAGCTATTATATCAGGCATTTTTTTGTCGTAATCAAAACCTGAAACATCATTGATAATTTTTGCACCGGCTTTTAAACACTCTTCTGCTACTTGTGAACTTCGAGTATCTACACTCAAAGTAGCTTTATCTTTTGCAAAATCAATTATCGGTAAAAGTTTTTCTAATTGTGTTTTTTCATCAACAGATGAAGAATACGGTTTTGTACTTTCAGCACCTATATCAATAATATCAGCACCGTCATTTATCATTTCAAGCAGATGGCTTTTTGCATTTTCAAAATCGTTGTACAATCCGCCGTCTGAGAATGAATTTTCTGTTATGTTTAAAATTCCGACGATTTTACATCCATTTTTTGGTGAAACTTCTGTTGTTAAAAGCTTTTCTCCGAGTGTTTTCAACCCAAATGGCTGAAATTTTAGCTTTTCTGCAATTTTTTTCAGTTGAGAAACACTTCCACCTAAAATGCAATCGGATTTTTCAATTTTTCCGGTTATAACATCTCTGTGTGTTGCGCAATCTGCACCGATAGATAGGGCTGTTTGTTTAATAATATTTGCTTGCGCCGGTGAAAGATTATAGATTTTTATATTTTTATAATCAAATTTTTCTGCAGCTCTGTTAGTGTAGGAAGTGTCAAAACCTATTTTTTTTATTTCGTTTTCTATATTTGTGTCTTTAATTTCTCTTAAAATAAAATCGTGCATAGCATTAGCTTAGCACGATTTTAAGTTTATAACAATAGAATTAATCTTCATTTTTTCCTAAATGTCCTTGGGCTGCATTTGTTGCAAAATTAAATATGTCAGCTAATCCTGAAATCATTGTTATAGCTCCAAAGCCATAGCCCAAAGCTCCTGCGCAGCCACGGAACACTCTGCTTTCAACCAATGGTTTTACATATTTAAGGTTTTTAAATTTTGCACCCCAATTTAAAACTGCATTTTTTGCCCATTTTGCGTTTTCGCAAACTTTACCCCAAAGTGTCATAGTTTTTTTGGTAACAGCCTGAGCTTCTTTAGTGGCATTTGTAACATTTTTCATTCCTTGAGCAACCTCTTTGGAAGAAGCAAACATATCAAATCCTGATTTTGCCGCTTTGCCTCTGGTTGCAGCAGTAGTTGCCGCAACTGCGCCGCCGCCTGTTACAACATCTTTTTCGGCTTTTTTGCGTTTATCATCTGATGTATTTGAAGTAAACGTAATAGCACTAATCATACTATTTTTTAGCCTCATTACTTTCTTTTAATGCTGCAGCACCTGATGCAATACCACTTGAAACACCTACTGTATTTACTGCTGCCTTTTTATAGGTTTCAGATTTTACGCCTTTTATTTTATTAATAACAAATTTTATGCCGTTTTTAACTTTTGTATAAGCAAACTTTATGCCTTTGCCAATTGAACCAAAGAACTTGAGAACAGGTCCCCAGAATTTTGATTGACGACCTTTTTCAAGTCTTGCTTGGTGGAGTTTATATGCTTCGGATTCAATGAAGTTTGTTTTTAAGGTTTTTATTGATTCTTTTGCAAATTTACTTGTAGCTTTCATTTGAGTTTTAGCATCTTTTACAAATTTTGAATTTGCGATTTTTTCAAATCCTTTAATTGATTTTTTTGTACCCCAACCGGCAGCCATTCCGCCTAAGATACCGGAAGTTATAACAGCACCGCCTCTAAGTCCCTTTTTTGCGAATTCGGGTATTTTAACATTGTTGTCAGAAGCCAATTTCGTAAATTCATCTCTTTGGCTTGTCATTTCATTATACTCGGTTCGATATTTATGTTCTTCTAACAAATCTTCCTGTTCAGGTGTTAAATCCTGCTGTTCTAACAAAGCTATCTGTTCAGGAGATAAAGAGCGTCTCGACAACATAGCATTTATTTGTTCTTCTCTGAGTTGTTTAGCTTCAAATGCGACTCTAAATTGTGCAGGTTGAATAGTTAACATATTTTTCTCCATTATTATTTCCTTTATCATAACATGCGTAAAGGAATATTTTTGCTATAATGTAAACAAATGTTACGTAGTGATATTTTTTCCTTGGAATGAATTTCGTTTTATGAGTTCTCTGTCAATTTTATTTAAGCAATCCCATTTTTTGCCTAGCCATTTTGGTGCTACAAGAGTAGCGTTCCAGCCGTTGCCTGCCAATCGCTGAATTGTTGTTTTTTTAGGCAGATATTCCAAAAAATCGCAGACTGTTTGAATATATTCATCTTCACTCATAAAATCTATTTCACCTTTAGCATACATTTGGGCTAATTTTGTACCTTCAAGTGCGCAAAGCATATGAATTTTTACTCCGTCAACTTCTAATCTTGCAAGCTCTTTGGCTGTTTGCATAATTTCATCATGATTTTCCCACATTCCAAAAATTACATGAGTGCAAACCTTTATTCCTGCATTTTTTGTTTTTTCGTAAGCTTTTAAAAAGCACTCATAATCGTGCCCTCTGTTTATTTTTTTCAGAGTTTTATTATGAATTGTTTGAAGCCCGTATTCTATCCAGGTTTCATAATCTTTCGTGTATGAAGATATTAGTTTTATTTTTTCATCATCAACACAGTCAGGTCTTGTGCCTATTGAAATCCCGACTATATCAGGATGATTGAGGGCCTGTGAATATATCGTTTCAAGTTCATTTAGGGGTTTATAAGTGTTTGAAAAAGCTTGAAAGTATGACATGAATTTTTCAGCTTTAAATCTTTTTTTTAAATATTCAATTCCGACTATAACTTGTTCATTTATAGGTAAAAGGTTTGAGTGAGCTTTGGAAAAACTTCCTCCGTCATCACAAAATATACAACCGCCTGTTGATATCGTTCCGTCTCTGTTAGGACAAGAAAATCCGGCATCAAGGGTAATTTTATAAACTCTGACGCCGAATTTTTCTTTCAAATATTCACTAAATTGCGTATAACGTTTATTGCTGTTGCTCATCATCATTTATAGGATAAACATAGTGTTCACCGCAATTTGGGCATACAACTTCCTGTTGTTTGCCTTTTTCAAGTTCTGCTACTTCAAATAATGTTTTGCAGCCTGATTGTACGCATCTTATTGCCCATGTAGGTCTTACTAATCTTGCCATAAAATTTCCCTCTTTCCAGATTATTTTATCATTTCAAACAGTTTAATGCAAGTTCTTAAAGATTGCCTGTTTGTTCAATTTAATATTATATTTTGAATGTTAGAATTTATAATTATGAAAAACTTTTTTATATTCTTGTCAATATTTACTGTATTCGTTGTTGCTTTTATTGATATAAAAGACAGATTTAGAGAGCTTGATAATATAGTATCTTCACCTACACCTTCTCAAATTGAGATGATGAGACCTTTAAATCGCAAAGATATTCAATCAAAAAATATTCAATATGATAACAGCAAAAATGATATTCATGAAGAAATGCGTAACAAAATTAAACACAATCTGCAAAACAGTATTGATGATATGAACAAGCGAAAAAATTCATCCAAAAACCGCTAAAACTCAAATAGCATATCCCCTGTATAAGGAACATCGTCATTTTTTGGACGAGGTTTTTCAGGCAAAGTCCTTGCATCATACCTGAGTGCCCCGCCTGTATCTTCCACTTTTGTTTCATAAGGTTTTATTGATTTTGGGAAAAATCTTAACATGATATTTTGAGAAGCTGACGGTGCTACAACAGTTTGAGAATATAATTTTATTTTTTCATATTCGCCGTTTGCCTGTGCAAAATTTTTAGCTGCAAATATATTATCATTTGCTCCTATTTTTGTTGAATAATTGTTGCTCCACATAACGACATTATTAACAGTATCCAAAAGCACAACTGAAGTTTCCAGTCTGTATGGATATGTGATGTCAAATGTTGATGATATTTCCAAAATTTCCCATAAACTGCGTTTTAGAGAATTTTTATTTGTCATAACAGAGCTTGAAACCAGAATAACAGATTTGCAATTAAATAAATTTGATATTTCTTTAAATGCGGAATAATCAATGCTGTTTGAATTTTTGTATTTGTTCATTGCATTTTGCAGCATTTGTTTTGCATTTTGATTTTGTTCAAACTGAGCTTTTACCATATATAAATCCGGAGATTTTATTTTTCCGTTAGATTTGTTGAAATTTTTTATCAAATCATTCGATACAATTTCGGATACTTCTTCAAAATTGTAATAATTTTCTTTTGTTTGAAAAATATCTGCAGGCAAAACAAGTACATCAAAAGTAATTGCTTTTGCGGGACTTATTAAAAAGAAAAATATTATAAAAATTTTAAGAAAAGTTTTCATAATTTTATTATAGCACAATCTCATATAATTAACTGATTTAAAATAATTAAAATAGTTATAAATTAAAAATATGACCTATGAAGAAATGATAGAATTGGCAAAAGAAGCCTCAAGAAATGCGTACGCACCATATTCAAAGTTTGCTGTCGGAGCGTGTGTTTTGACCGAAAATGACAAAATTTATAAAGGCTGTAATTTTGAAAATTCAAGCTACGGTTTGGCAATATGCGCAGAGCGAAATGCGGTTGGTTCTGCAATATTAGACGGTGAAAGAAAAATTAAAGCGGTTGCAATTTATTCTCCCAATATGGATAATTGTACACCTTGCGGCGCATGCAGACAAGTGCTGAGTGAATTTAAGAGTGATAGCGGGCTTGATGTGATTGTTAAAATGGGTGACGGAATAAAAGTGTACAGCTTGGATGAACTTTTGCCGGAAACGTTTAAATTATAATGTATCTTATTGAATTGATTGTAAAATGGATTAATCCAAAGAAAAATTATGAGCGAAAGGAAAAATTTGATCCTTTTGCCGAGGATGTTGCTGATGAAACAGAATGTGAACACACATTCCTGCCGGTGGATAGTACCGGTGAGACTTTAGCTTGCTCAAAATGCGGACTTTTGGTGAACAGAACAGAGTTAAAAGACGAAAATATATTCAAATCTAGTTAATATCTAATGCTAAATCCAATGTCGGAGCTTTTGCGACAATTGCACTTGAAGATATTATATCAACTCCTGTTGATGCAATTGAATTGACTGTATTTAAGTTAACATTTCCGCTTGCTTCAACAATAGCACGTTTATTAATATATTGTATTGCCTGTTTCATAATATCGACCGGCATGTTATCAAGCATAATTATATCAGCACCAACTTCAACTGCTTCTTTCACTTGTTCTAATGTATCACATTCAACTTCAATTTTGTGTGTGAAAGAAATCGTATTACGCAATTTGCTTACCGCATTTGTTATAGAGCCTGCAAGTTTTATATGGTTATCTTTTATCATTGCGCAATCTGACAAGTTAAATCTATGAAGAGCGCCTCCGCCTGTAAAGACCGAATACTTCTCAAATGCTCTGAAATTCGGAGTGGTTTTTCTTGTATCAACTATTTTTGCGTGAAATGGTTTTATAGCTTCTTGGTATTTTCTTGTTTCTGTCGCGATACCGGACATTCTTTGAATATAATTCAGTGCAAGCCTCTCACCCATCAAAATATCTTTTGCCGGACCTTTTAAATCAGCTATTTTATCACCTTTTTGAATTTTATCGCCATCTTTAAAATAAAATTCTATTTCAACATCATCAGACAAAACTTCAAAAACTCTCTTAAATACTTGGCAACCGCAAAGAATACCTTCACTTCTTGTATTTAATTCGGCTTTTAAAAAATCATTTTCTCCTGCAAGATTTTCTGTTGTAATATCTCCAAATCCGATATCTTCTTGCAATGCGGATTTTATATGATCCGTAATATAAAACTTACTTAACAAATTCGGGAACTCCTTCTTCTTTTGTTATTATACTGTGAATACATTCATCATTTGTTTGCGGGAAATCTTCTCTATAATGTGCTCCTCTGGATTCTTTTCTTGATAAAGCACAATATGCAATTAATTTTGCAACCGAGAGCATATTTTTAAATTCATATTCCTGAATATTCAGGCATTTAGAATTTCTTGCAAATTTTGTTTGAAGAATGTCAATTTTTTCCAGTGCTGCGGTTAATTTTCTTTCATCACGCAGAATTCCGACATAATCCCACATAATATTTTGCAATTGAGACTTTAATTCACTTACATCAAATTCTTCAAGTATTAAATCTTCATTATTATATTCATCAATCCTGGATTTTATTTCTTCATCAATTTGCTTAGGTGTTTTTAGTTCTATTGTTTTTAAATAATTTGCAACAGAATACGCACAAACTACACATTCCAACAGAGAATTGCTTGCGAGTCTGTTTCCGCCATGCAAACCTGTTGATGCAACTTCTCCGATTGCATATAAGCCGTTGATTGAAGTTTGTCCTTCAAGATTTGTCTTTACTCCGCCCATAAAATAGTGTGCAGCCGGAGCTACCGGAATAAAATCTTTTGAAATATCAATTCCGTTTTCAAGACATTTTTTTGAAATGTTAGGAAATCTTAAGCTGAGTTTTTTGCTGTCAATACACGTTGCATTGAGATACACGTTATTAGTGTTATTTTTTTGCATTTCATTGAAGTTTGCACGTGTAACGATATCTCTTGGTGCAAGTTCTTTTCTTTCATCATATTTTGACATAAACTCAACGCCGTCAGCATCACAGAGTTTTGCACCTTCGCCTCTGACAGCTTCGCTAATTAAAAATCTGTTTTCATCTGTATCTATTGCTAATGCTGTCGGATGGAATTGAACAAATTCCATATCCTGCATAACAGCCCCCGCCCTGTAGGCTAGTGCTATACCGTCTCCTGTTGCGCCGACAGGATTAGTTGTGTATTTATACAATTGCCCTATACCGCCTGTTGCAAGAATAATGGCAGATGAATATATCGTTTCATATTCTCCTGTTTCATTATCAAATACAACAACACCTTTACATTGTCCGTTGCTTACTAATAGTTCTACAGCAGATGTTTGTTCGTAAATTTCGATATTTGAATTTTCGTGTACTTTTTTGCAAAGAGCCTGTTCAATCATTCTACCGGTTGCATCCCCGCCTGAATGAAGAATTCTTCTTACACTGTGCGCAGCTTCTTTTGTATAACAGAGGTTATTATTTTCATCTCTGTCAAATTGAACTCCAAATTTCAATAAGTCTTTTACAACTGCATCGGAATTTTCTGAGATAAATTTTACGGTATTAAATTCACTCAAACCTGCCCCCGCTTTTATCGTATCTGAAATATGAGATGCTGTTGAATCGGATTTGTTATCTTTCATAACAGCAACCATACCGCCTTGAGCATAGCGGGAATTACTCTCACCTAGTTTGGATTTTGTTATGAGGAGTAATCCGTCGGGTAGATTTACCTGTTGTTGAATTTTTAAGGCGGAATATAGACCTGCGATTCCGCTTCCTATTATAATTGTTGAATATTTAGAGTATTTCATTTGTTTTCCCTTTACAATATGATAATACGAAAAAATATTTTTGTCAGGCTTTGAATATTAAGTTTTTATTAAAAATAAAGGCTGTCAAAAGACAGCCTTTAAAATTTATTATTTTACTTGAGGTTTTTGGATATCGGGTGGGAGTTGTCTGCCCTCTACTTCTTTATCGAACTGCCTGTTTTCAAAGCGTTTGTCAAACTTTCTTTCTTCAAAACGTCTCATATTTTCAGGACGTCTCCCCATTTCATGATGAAATCTTGCTTGTTCCATTCTATGGCATGGCATTTGAGGAGGTGACGGCAATTGCGGTCTTACGGCTGCTGAAAATACGCAAAGTGCTACCAAACACCCTAAAAATGAGCCCAAAATGTTTAATAAAAAGATTTTTAACGCTTTTTTGTCACATTTACATTTTTCATCTTTAATTTCTTCATTTTTAATTTCTTCTGTCATAATTAAACCCTTTCATATTTGCTACATCTATATAACGAAGCTTAAAATTTTTTGTTCATTTTG
>CAMVQX010000012.1 GCA_947169755.1 uncultured bacterium | reverse complement strand
AGTTTAAAAGCTTAGGTATGAATTTGCAAATACCTAAAGGTAATCCTTTAGATGGCATTGTTGAAAAATCTTTTGTAACCGAAAAAAATGGTCATAAGTACGCAATTATCGGGTTAGCGCCTCCGGATTTACATGAAAGAATCCGTGACAACGAATCAAGAAAGCAGATTGGTGTAGATGATTTTTCAAAAACATTACCTGATCTTCAATCTCTTGTTGATGAATACAAAAAACAAGGTATAAATAAGGTTATATTGCTTTCTCATTGCGGATTGACAAAGGATCAGCAAATAGCAAGAGAAGTTGCTGGTATTGATGTTATCATTGGCGGTCATACACATGATTTGCTTAAAGGCGTCGAAGAGGGTAAAAACCTGATTTATTCTAAAACAGGTGAACCTGTTATTATTACCCAAGCCGGAAAAGATGGTGAATATTTCGGAAATCTGAAACTAACTTGGAATGATGAAACAGGTACAATAATTAAGGTTCAAAATAATGTTTCTGAATCAAGTGAATTTAAATGTAATAAAGTTTTGCAAGGCGTATTTGATCAGATATTAGGTAAACCTGAACAGCTTGGAAATATTGCTTTTGCTGAAGAGCCGGTGGCTAATCGTTTAGTTGAACCAAATCCACATGGTTTCTTTATTCTTGATGCCGCGAGAAAAGAGTTGGATGTTGATATTGCACTTTCTTGTGCCGGCAATTTCAGAGGATTTTTTGAAGCAGGACAAATTGACTCGCGCAAAGTATTTGATGTTGTTCCGCTAAAAAATAACATGGTTAAATTAAAACTTTCAGAAAAAGAAATTGTTGATGCAATCAAGAAGGGTGCCAAATCATTTAATGACCCCGGAAATAAGCCCGGAATAATTATGGCTTCCGGAATAAAATATACAGTTACTAAAAATGGCGAAGTAAAATCTATGTCTTTTGTAAATAAAAGCGGACAAGAGACTCAAATTGATATAAATCACCCGAGTGACAAAATTTACACCGTAGCAATGGATGACTTTATGGCTACCGGCGGCGATGGAATCTTTGAGAACTTTATTGAAACAAATAGAATAGATGAAAAATTTGATTTTGATAAAGATAAGTTAACATGCGATTATATTAAAAAACAAACAACTCCGATAGAAATAAAAGATGATGGAAGAATAACCGTTATTGATTAGAAACCATACTGCTCGTGAGCGTTTAAATATTCTTTGACAGCATTTAATGATGACTGAACAATACGTGTAACACGAGATGGAGAAAGCCCCACTTGTCGTGCGATATCTTTTACTTGCATATTCCTGTAAAATCTGTATTCTACAACAGTCCTCTCTTTTGCTGGGAGCTTTGATATCGCGGCTCTTATCATACGGCCCATTTCAGTAATTTCGGCTTGTTCGTCAGGTTGTGCGTGATTATCCTTCAAAAAGTCAAACGGAGAATCATTATCACTTGCAGCTGCAGCTAAACCATCAATAGACAAAACAGTTTCGTAAATGGCTTCACGAACTTTTGCCTTTTGCATATCCATACCTTCAACTGTTTCTTCCTCATCATACTCTTCTTCAGCCTGATGTTTTAGTGAATACCATTTATATCTTATTCTTAATTCATTTCTTATAGCCCACCTGACTGCAGTTGCAATATACGCAGCATTGTATCTTTCAAGTTGTTCCGGGGTTTTATTCTTAATCAACACTTGTATAGCTAAAATACCAATAGAGACCAATTCTTCATAGTCAACCATATGTGAAGGGATTCTTCTTTGTTCTATCTTCGCCACACGTTGAACTAAATCTATATATTCTTGTAATTTATTTTGATTTTCCATAACCATGATTATAAATTTATTTTATCACAGATTTTAATTTATATTTCCATTGTTTGAAGTATTTTTTAACTTGTATACAAATAATAGAATTTCAGCTATTGCTTTATACAGCTCCGGCGGGATTTGATGATTCAAGTCTACCATTTTGTATAAAGCTCTTGCAACCGGCGCATTTTCAATAACGGGTACGCCGTGTTCCTTAGCTATTGAAATAATTTGTTTAGCAATTAATTCTGTACCTTTAGCGATAAGCATCGGAGATGCCATTTCTTCGGCTTTATATTTTAGTGCGCAGGCTATATGTGTCGGATTAGTTACGACAAAATCCGCATCAGGAACAGAATCCATCATACCTCTTTGTAACATTTGCATACGTCGCTGTCTTAGGGCTGCTTTTACATTTGGATCACCTTCTGTATTTTTGTATTCATCTTTAATTTCTTTGAAAGACATTTTTTGGTCTTTTAAAAATTTCCATTTAGTAACGCCGTAGTCAGCTGCCGAAATTACAAGGAAGGCTAAGCAGGCTTTGAAGATAAATTCGGTTATAAGTTTTCCGAATTCAATCATAACAGCAAAATTATTATCTATAGCGGCAAGCATCAAAATATTTTCTATATGATCCATATATACGCTATAACCTATAAATCCCAAAAGCAAAACTTTTATTATATTTTTAAATAATTCAAAAAGAGTTTTTACAGACATTAGGTTTTTAAAGTATTTTGTCGGATTGAGTTTATCCAGTTTGGGCACAAGCGGTGCTGTTGCAACAAGCGGCCCGACTTGTATAAAATCGGCAAGTATTGCCATAAACCAAGCGATAAAAAGTATAGGCCCGATGATTAATACTGTGCACTTTAGGGTTACTGTTGTAATATATGTCATTCCGATATCTGATATGTGACCGTTTGGTATTTGTTCATACAAAAGCGTATAAAGCTGTACAATTTGATCCCAAATAAAGGGGGCAAGTCCGAAAATTACCGAAAAAAGAACAAGTAATGATATAGCAGTTGAAAAGTCTTTTGACTTAACAACTTGTCCTTCTTTTCTTGCCTGTTCGAGCTTTCTCGGAGTGGCATCAAATTGTTTATCTTCGTCACCCATACTCTATTCCTTAATAATTATTATATCATAGGCAAATGCATCAAATTATTTATTTTTTATTTTTCCTCTACTATTTTTACACCGGAACTTGTCCCGAGTCTTTCAGCACCGGCATTAAGCATAGCAATTGCAGTTTCTTTATCTCTTATTCCGCCGGATGCTTTTACTTTTAATCCGTATGGAGATACGGTTTTGTACATTAATTCAACATCTTCAGCTTTTGCACCGACACCGCCTTTTACAAAACCTGTTGATGTTTTTACAAAATCTGCTTTTGCTTCAATACATAATTCACAAGCTTTTTTTATCTCATCTTTATCTAATAAATCTGTTTCTAAAATTACTTTCAAATGTTTATCTTTACAAGCTTGTTTAACAGTTTTTATATCGTTTAGCACAAAATCGTAATCTTTATTCTTTATAGCGGTAACATTAATAACCATATCAATTTCATCAGCACCATCTTCTAAGGCTTTTGAAGTTTCAAAAGCTTTTACATCAGGTCTGTTTGCGCCTAGTGGAAACCCAACAACAGTAACAACTTTTACATCGCTGCCTTTTAGATTTTCTTTTGCCAGTTTTACATAATTTGGATTGATACAAACGCCTAAAAATTTATGCTCTTTTGCTTCGTTAAAAAGTTTTATAAAATCTTCCAATTTTGCATCTTGTTTTAACAATGTGTGTTCAATATGTTTGTTCAAATTTTCCATTTTTATCTCCTTATGTTATCTAATATTTTAGCCGTTGAATAGGATTTATTCAAGGTGTAGAAGTGTAAACCGCAAACTCCGTTTTTAATTAAGTCGTCGCACTGCTTTGTGGCAAAATCTATTCCAAAACTTTTTAAATCATCATAATCGTCTAATGCAGTTTGCAGTTTTGCTGGGATAGAAATTTTTGCAAGCGATGTCATCTTATTAATTTGTTTTTTGCTTATAACAGGCATAATCCCGGCTATAATAGGTATTGTTATGCCGGCATTTTGGACATGTTCCTGAAAATCATAAAATTTTCCATTATCAAAAAATAATTGTGTGAATATAACATCAGCTCCTGCATCAACTTTTCTTTTTAAATTTTCGATATCTGTTTTTATATCCGGACTTTCAATGTGTCCTTCCGGGTAACCGGCGACTGCTATTGATAGATCTGTCTTTTCTCTGATAAAATTTACAAGTTCATTAGCGTAGTGAAAATCTTGTTTTATTAAAGTTATATCATCCGGAATATCTCCGCGTAATGCAAGAATTTTGTCAATATTTATTTCTTCAATTCCTTTTAAATTATCTTCTACGTCCGATTTCGATGAAGAAATGCAGGTAAAATGCGGCATTATATCAAATCCTATATTTTTGATATCTTTTATCAGTTCAAATGATTTGTTATTACTGCCGCCAGCACTGTATGTCAAAGATATAAATGCAGGATTATAACTTTTGAGTGTTTTTAATTCCTCAAACAGGTTTTTGTTTTCGGCTTTGGGCGGAAATACTTCAAATGAAATTGCAAATTGTGAATATATTTCTTTTAATTTCATTTAAAACTTGTACTCCGGAATTTCAAATGGCTCTTTGTTAGCATCTTTATCTACAAATGCTAGATAGTACTCCATAGCGTAATCTTTTGCTTTGCTATAGAATATATCATCAACAAATTTTCTGTGAAGTTCTGTTCGGTCACCTGAATAATTTCCAAGAATATTTGCATATGTTTCAATTATTGATTTGTTACTTCCTCCGCCGTAGGCTTTTGTTTTGGCATCAGTTCCTGAAGGGCGGATTTCAATATATTTATCTGAGAATTCAAGATATGTTCCGTCACCGACAAATTTTATTGAAATAAGATTATCGAAATTTAAATTTTTAAATGCGTTATTTAAAACTTCTTTAACTTCTTCGAGTTTCATTTTCCCTTGTTTTACAGCAATTGCCATTGAAAGATAAAACAGATCATTTTTTGTTCTCTTTTCTTCTCCTGCAACTTTTTCCTGTTTTAATTTGTTAATATCAGGCTCTGATTCATTGTAGTAGGCAATATCAACTCTGGTATCAAATCTCCCTACTATATTATTTTCTTCAAATATTTGAATTAAATATTCGGATAAAGGCTTGTTTTGCAGCTTAGCAATAAGAGCTGATGCAACAATTATAGCTTCTGTTGCACTTTTTTCCCTCATTGCAACCGCAAATCTTCCGTGTTGAGATTTGATAAGTTCTTCGCAACCCATTATCATACCGCCGGATTCTTCACCTGCAAAAAGTAACCTTGGGTTTACTCCCAAATTAATAGGATTTGAAAATACATCATCAATAACAACGTTATTATTCGGTGCTTTTTTTAGTTTTAATTCTACTTTCTTCATGATGTTTGCGATTTCTTTAAAGCCTACCGGAACGTTTACTACATTAACTCCCTGTTTTTTAGCCCATTCGTCCCATGAAATTGCTGAAGCTGTTGTTTTTATCATAAATCTTGGATGATTATTCCAAAGATTTTGAGATTTTAGTTGTTTTGCCCAGAAATCCATAAGCATTAAAAATGCCTGATTAGCAGTAAATACTGTTAAAATTGTGTCTTTATTTAATTCTATAAAATCAATTCCTGCATTTTGTAATGCTTGAGATTTTGATATATTTTCTGTTTGGCATATTGTTAATCTGTCGTGATCCGGATCTGTTATTAAAACTACTGTCCCAATTGGCATATCTTTTAATTTTTTATCATAATTAAGCGTTTCTATAACAGGGAAAAACTTCTCTCCGTTTTGTTTTTTTGCTATTACAGTTGCGTCAACCGAGTAATCATAAAAGGCTTCTTCTCCTTTTGGGGTGTGGTTGTATTTCCCGATTGAGTGGAAAAATGGATCTTCGTCGGTATTAAACCACACAAACTTGTCAGAGATATTTAATTTTTTTAATACTCTGCTTAGTGTTCTGTATGCAGAGCCGCCAACATTTTCTATGGCAATTTTTGTTTTCAATGTGTTTATTAAATTCAAACTTGAGTCTTGTGCAACACCTGATTTCAAATATTCAACGTATAAATCTACTCCGTCATCAATTTGTCCGAGTACATTTTCATCAATTAACGGGTTATCCGAGGCGCTGATTTTTATTTCATATGAACCTTTTTTCTCTGTGAAATCAAATATTTCTTGGATTTTATTTACAAATTCCATTGATTCTTCAGGTAAATACTGGCTGCCTTGGCAATTCAAATCTTTTGTTGCGTTCTTTACCGAAATTCCGTGGCTTGATGTGATATATTCGCCGCCGAGCAAGTCTAATTTGAAAGCTAAAAATGATGCAAGCCAAATCGGAATTGTTTTTTTGCCTTTTGGAACCAAAGTTTTTATCCCGTTTGCTGCTTGAATTCTTGATATTGCATCTAAAAATAAATCAGAATTGTATCTTACTTCTCGACCGGCAACTTTTACTATTTGTTTACCTTTATATTTTTCTTTTGCAACTAAGGCTTTTGCCAGTGTTGCAAGTACTATACCTATCAAATTTATAGGGAATCGCGTATCCTGCGGATAAAGGATATTTTGAGGACCTCTTATGCCTGCTGTTGAGACTTTTGCTTCTTTTGCATAACTCGCAAACCATTCTTTTAGGTTTAAACCTTCAGGATTTTTGTCTTTGTCGTATGGTTCTAAATGTTCTTTTTTTAGTGTAAATGTAAAATCTCCTTTGTCTGAAAAATCCATTAGATTTAAATTTTTTATATAATCGGGTGTTTTTTCATAAACACTTTTAAAAAGTTCATTTTCTAGTTCATTTGCAGATGTTTTCATAATAGCCCCCTCTACCTAAATATATATGAAAAACTTGTATTGTGCAAATTTGTGTGTATAATTTACTTAGGGAGAATGTTATGGCTAAGGATAATTACAAAAAATATTTAAGCAGAAAAGCATCCGAGTATAATATTTGGCGTACTATATTTCAATTTATAATTTGTAAAATATTTTATTTATTGAGAGAAAAAATTGTCTATAGAATTTCTGTAGAAGGACTTGAAAATGTACCAAAAGAAAATAATTATATAGTTTGTGCAAATCATCTTTCAACACTTGATCCGCCTATGTTGGCATCTGTTCTTCCAAGGCCTATTGCTTTTATGGCAAAAAAGGAATTATTTGATATTCCTTTTATTTGCTGGTGGATTGACTGGCTTGGTGCATTTGCAGTAAACAGAGAAAGCCTTGGACCTTCAACTGTAAAGACTGTTATGGAAATTAAAAAAAGTAAAAATTGGGTATTTGGCATTTTCCCTCAAGGAAAACGACAAGAACCGGGTACTATTAGCGGTGTCACGAAAGGCTTTGCCGGGCTCGCAAGAATGACAAAATGTGACATTTTACCTGTAGGTATTGTTGGAAGTCACGAAGCAAAACATTTGCCGTTTTCCGGTAAAATAACTATTAAGGTAGGGAAACCTATCGCATTTGATAAAGATCCTGAAGAAGTTATGAAGGAATGGATTGAACAAATTCAGGAACTTACGGGTTTTAAGTATGTTGGTGATGAAATAGGAGTAAAAAATGGCTGAAAGAAATTTTAACCGAAGATACAAGTATGAATACAATATATTCAGATCTATGTTTTATTTTACGTTTATGTATTTAGTGGTAATACCTTTTATGCATATTTTCTTTAATTACAAAATTACAGGTAAAGAGAATTTGCCTAAAAAGGGAAAATTTTTGTATACGGCAAACCATGTTTCACATTTTGATCCGCCAATGATATCTTGGGCTTGTTACAGATTAATAGCTTATATGGCTAAAAAAGAGCTTTTTCAAAAAGGTGATAAGTGGGAATTTTTGGTAAAACGTCTTGGCGCTTTTGCGGTTGACAGATCAAAACCAGAAATTGCTACATTTAAAACGGTTAAAGATATCTTATCAACAAGCTGGGCTTTAGGTGTTTTCCCGCAAGGTGGTATAAGACCATATGGCTCTGATATTGCAGATTTGAAGAAAGGCTTTGTAGTCATTGCAAAACATGCAAAAGCTGATATAATACCTGTTGCTATTGCAAATTGGGGCGGATATCCAAAATTGAAACCTTTTACAAAAAGCACGGTAGAACTTCATATAGGAAAGCCTATTTCTTATGAGTTGAGTGAAGATGAAATTATTCGTCAGTGGTGCGCTCATATAATGAAATATGCTGATTATACATGTTCTATTGATTTAAAAGAACCAGAATTAGTTGAAGCTTAGTTATATATCTTTCTTGTCAAATCAGCTTTTCTGATTCTGACGTTTTCAGGTGTAATTTCAACCAATTCGTCATCAGAAATATATTCTAAGCATTCTTCTAAAGCCATTTCTCTGTGCGCTTGTAATGTTACCATTACATCTGCTGTAGATGAACGCATATTGGTTAATCTTTTGGTTTTGCAAATATTTACAACAATATCTTGAGGCTTGTTGCATTCTCCAATAATCATACCTCTGTAAACTTTAGTTTTAGGGGTGATAAAGAATACGCCCCTATCTTCGTATTGAGCCAGAGCATAAGGTATTGCCTCCCCTTGTTCATGTGCGATAATAGAACCGCTTCTTTGACGAGGAATATCACCTGCATACGGTCTGTATTCGAGGTATGTGTGATACATTATTCCTTCTCCGCGAGTCATTCTGATAAATTCGCTTCGGAAGCCAATTAAGCCGCGAGCAGGAATGTGAAACGTCATTGTTGTCCTGCCTTTTGCATTGTTCATTTCTTTCATTTCAGCTTTTCTTCCGGAAAGTCTGTCAATGCAAGATCCGGCATAACCTTCAGGGACATCAACTATTAAGTTCTCAAACGGTTCACAATGTTCTCCGTTGATATTTTTATAGATTACTTCAGGTTTTGAAACTTGGAATTCGTATCCTTCACGTCTCATTGTTTCGATTAAAATACCTAAATGTAGTTCGCCTCTGCCTGAAACTCTGAATACGTCAGTTGAATCTGTATCTTCAACACGCAAACTTACATTTTTTTCTAATTCATCATATAGTCGTTTTCTTAATTGTCTTGATGTTACAAATTTACCTTCAGTTCCGGCAAAAGGGCTGTCATTAACAGAAAAATTCATTTGTAAAGTCGGTTCATCAACTTTAATTAGAGGTAACGGCTGTGGATTTTCCAATGAACAAATGCTTTCTCCAATTTGTATATCAGAAAAGCCTGCTATACCTACAATATCACCGGCTGAAGCTTCTTCAATCTCTGTTCTGCCAAGATCGTGAAATCCGAATAATTTTGTAATTTTACCCTTTTCTTGAGAACCGTCTGAATGAATTACGCAAACTTGTTCTTGAGATTTTACTTTTCCATTTTCAATACGTCCGATAACAATTCTTCCGACGTATTCATTATAATCCAAAGTTGTTGCACGGAATTGAAATGGTTTCTGTGCATCGCCTTTAGGCGGTTGAATATTTTCCAAAATACAATCCAAAAGCGGGATCATATCTTTTCTTTCATCATCCAAATCTTTTATAGCAAATCCGTTTAAGCTGCTGGAAAAAATAAACGGAAAATCAATTAAATCTTCTCTGTCAGTAAGTTCCGTAAATAAATCAAAAACTTTGTCTAAAGCTGTTAAAGGTTCTGCAGCCGGTTTATCAATTTTGTTTATAACAACAATTATTTTTAATCCGAGTTCCAAGGCTTTGGACAAGACAAATCTTGTTTGCGGCATAGGACCTTCAGCGGCATCAACGATTAATAATGCGCCATCTACCATACCTAAAACACGTTCAACTTCACCCCCGAAATCCGCGTGTCCTGGAGTGTCTACAACATTAATTTTTGTACCTTTGTAATTAATTGATATGTTTTTAGAAAGGATTGTAATTCCTCTTTCTCTTTCTAAATCATTACTGTCTAAAACGCGTTCTTGCACTTGTTGATTTGATCTGAATGCGCCTGCTTGTTTTAACAAGCAGTCAACCAATGTTGTTTTACCATGGTCAACGTGTGCAATAATAGCTATATTTCTTATATTTTCGTTTGTGTTAGTCATAGTATTGCCTTTAGTGTAAATTGTACACTAATATGATATATTAGAGATAATTAATTTTCAAGATGTTTGTATTATATAAAAAATACTAAAATTACCACATTTTACTACATAGTGCTTATACCTAAAGGGGATTATTTTATAAGTTTATATAGTTAAAATTTTTATATATGTGGAGTAATTTTATGCTAATTAATTGTCAAAGTGATAAGTATAATCGCATGGAAATGAGAAATGTTAATAAAGGCGTAATTGATTGGCTGGAAAATGTTATTGAAGAAAATAACAGCCGAATTGAAAGAAAAGAATGGAAAAGCAAATATAACAGTTATGTTGTATACGACTATGAACCATTTTGTACTGACGGTTTTGAGATTAATTTGGTTGTAATATCTTATAATCCTGCTTATTTAAATTTTATTAAATATTTATATGATGAAAAAATTAGTACAATTGAGTATTTGAATAGTTGTATTGGTGTATAAAAAAGGGGACTTATAAAGTCCCTCTTTTTTTTATTATTCTTCAGTTGTACTTTCTGCATTTTCTTTATTTGCTTCAAAACATTCTTTACAGAAAACTTCTTTACCTGCAATAGGCTTAAATGGAACTTGAGTTTGAGCTCCGCATTTAGAACATACTGCCTCATACATTTTTCTGTGTCTTCTGTTGTTGCTTCTGCGTTTTTTTCTGCATTCAGGACATCTTTTTGGTTTGTTTACCAAACCCTTCTCAGCATAGAATTCTTGTTCACCTGCAGTGAAAACAAACTCAGCGCCGCAATCTTCACATACAAGTTTTTCGTCTTCGTACATTTGTCTTCTCCTAATTTTTTTTGTACTTTTAAAAGAGATATTAACCCTTCTGGTTGATTATATACTATTTTTCAAAAATATGCAAGTTATCTTGAACAAATTGTTCTTGCAACATGAACCCCAGAGGCTGAAGCTTGAATCAAACCACGCGTTACACCGGCACCATCACCTATTGCAAACAGATTTTTTACACCTTCAGTTTCAAGTTCATTTGTTAATTTTACTCTTGCTGAATAAAATTTAACTTCTATACCGTAAAGAAGTGTGTATCTTGAAGCTGTCCCCGGACAAATTTTATCAAGAGCTTTAAGCATTTCAATAATACTTGTCATTTGACGATAAGGAATGACAAGGCTCAAATCTCCCGGAGTTGCACATGATAATGTCGGTTTAATTATGCTTGCTTTAATTCTTTCAGGAGTTGAACGTCTTCCGTCCAACAAATCTCCGAAACGCTGTACCAAAATGCCGCCGGCAAGCATATTTGCAAGCCTTGCAATATGTTGACCGTATTGAATAGGTTCTTTAAACGGTTCGGTAAATTTTTCACTGACAAGAAGTGCGAAGTTTGTATTATTTGTAGTTTTTTCTGCATAGCTGTGCCCATTTACTGTCGAAATTCCGTTGTAATTTTCCTGAACAACTTCTCCGTTTGGGTTCATGCAGAATGTTCTTACCTCATCTCCAAAAGTAGGAGAGTGATAAATAAGTTTTGATTCATACAATTTATCTGTTAAAGGTTCAAATACCGGTGCCGGAAGCTCTACCCTGACTCCTACGTCAACAGCATTGTTCACCATACCTATTTTATGTTTGGCAAATTCTTGAGTAAGCCAATCAGCACCTTCTCTACCGGGTGCAATAATTGTATATTCAGCACAGATTGTTTCACCGTTATCAAGTTCTATACCTTTTACTTGTTCACATTCTACAATTAAGGATTTTGCCGAAACATTATTTAGAATTGTTATTCTTGTATCCAAATAATCCTGCATATTTTTCAAAACATCAAGACTTCTTTCCGTACCTAAATGTCTTACGGGTGAATGCACAAGTTTTAATTCAGCAAGAGAAGCCTGCCTTTCAAGCTCTCTAAAAGTGTTCATATCAGTACCAAAGACTTCATCTGTTGCACCGAAATCAAGGTATAATTGATCTGAATAAGAAATTAATTCTTCAACTTTTTTTCTATCCATATAATCAATTAAATGACCGCCAACATCAGGAGTAAGTGTCAACTTACCGTCAGAAAATGCACCTGCACCTCCCCAACCGCAAAGTAATCCGCATTTTTTACAACTTGGACATTTATCATAGCCTTCTCGAAGCAAACATTTTCTATTTTCAATTTTTTGCCCTTTTTCAATTAAAACGACTTTCCAATCAGGTTTTAATTTAACTATTTCTAAAGCAGCAAAAATACCTGCCGGTCCTGCTCCAATAATTGCTACGTTATACATTCACATTCTCCTTATCAACTATATAAATGTACAACAAACATGTAAATTTTTAAAATAGATTATAATATTGTTAATATGTTCTTGAAAATTCTATATTGTCTACGTATATTTTAGTACCATTTTTGACTTTATTTAAGTAAACATATAACTCAACCGGTCTTCCTTGTCTTTCTCTGGTTTTCATATCAAATTTTTCTCTCAAACGCAGTTTTCTATCATATAAAATTTTGTTTAGATAATTTTTATACTCTTTTTTAGCATCATCAAATGACATATTAAGTTTATTTGCCTTAATCGCACCTATTTTTCTTCCAAGTTCTTTTAACCTATTTGCCTGTGGTCCGGTTACCAAAAACATTTTACCTGTTTTCATAATATCATCAATCATTCTAAAATAATCAGAAGGGTGAGTTTTTACATCAGGAAAGAGTGGGGGATACCCGGTAATACCCCATACAATGCTATAATCAGGATCATGTTCTGAGAATTTCTTTGCAATTCTTTGGCTATTCGTTTTCCCTTTTAAAGGACCGACCAATGTTTTTGCCAATTGTTTAAATCCAAGTCGTATCATATCAGGATCGGTTTGTTCCATTCCTTCATAGAAAACTTTTACAGAAACTACACTTTTGAATGAGGGTTGATTATTAGCAACAGCAGAAATCATTACATATACTCCTTTGTGAGTTATATAAAAAACAAACAAATTTTTTTTTGCTAGTGATTTTTATGAATTTTAATATTTGTAATTAATTCATTGATTTCATCAGTTGAATTTATTTGCTTTGCAATTTGAGCATATTTTAAAGCATTTTTAGTATCATCATTTTCTAAGTACATTGATGCCAAATTATAAGAGCTCATATATTTTTCAGAGGCTGTTTTTGAAAGTTCGTATGCTTTTGTCATGGCTTTTATTGCTTCTTTGGGTTTGTTTAAGTTTGAATATGCTTCAGCTAAATCAATATAGCCGATTGTCATATCCGGTGCTTTTTTTACATAATTTTGTGCTTCTTTTAGCTTTCTGTTAGCTATATCTTTAGAAGTACCAAGAATTATTGGCGGGTAAATTAAGCCTTCTGTATCAAAGTTTCTGTTATTTGTTATATCAGGTGCAAGTTTGTATAATAGTTTTATTGTATTTATATCTTTGGATGATAAATATTGGAATGAACTTTTATATTTTGCATATATGCTGTCATTGTTATTTTGTGCCATGTACATTAAATCTTCAGAATTATAGCTATGTCCCATTATTCCAAGTGAGTGCCCAATTTCGTGGAGTATTGTATTATAAATTTCCTTGTCAGAAAAATATCTGCCGTATGGATCGGTTGAATACAGTATTATCAACATTTTCTTTAATGTATGTCCTGTGTAGTCCGGATATGTATAGCCGGCAACATATTGGCAGACGTTTCCATCACAAAGGTTAGACGGAATTTGTTCAATTTGTACTATAATATCAGCATTCTTTGCACTATTAATCTTTGAAAATTTTAAAAAATCTATTGATGATTGCCATTGAGAAAAAGCTTTTAAAATTTCAGTATTGTAATACTGTGGGACTGACTTTTCGCTGTTGTTTATAATAGCTATTTTAATAGGGAATTTAGATGTATCCCACCTGATAATTCCATTGTTTATGGCTGTTTGTTCAATATAATTATCACCATAGCTTTGTAAAATTCTGTTTTTCCATTTGGAAATTTTAAATTGGGCAGCGACTTTTGCGCTGTCTTGCTCTTCTTGATTCGCGATATTAAATAACTCTTTTTGAATTTCGATAGTAGGTTTTAATTTAGAAAGTGCAAGAACATAGTTATATTTATATTCTTTATTATTTTTATCTAATGAATAAGCGTATTTTAAATATGAATATGCGCTAACATATTCCTGTTTTTGCATTAAACTTTTTCCGTAATAAAAAATTATTGCAGGTGCAAATTTTATTAAAATTAAAAGAAAGATTAGCAGAATAAACAGAAAAATTTTTCTACTCATCTTTTATCCCTTTATCAATCTCTAAAATTTTTGCAAGTGAACGGGTATCTCCTTTTAATTTAAAATATTCGGCAAATTTTGGGGTCGTTTTTAAATTGTAACTTCTGCCATTTTTATCTTTTATTTTAGCAACAAGTCCTTTATCAACAAGTTCTTGAACATGTTCATACGCATTTGAACCACGTAAATCCTTTAATTCTGTCTGTCTTATAGGTTGTTTTATTGCTATTACAGACAATGTTCTTAACGTTGCAGGTTTGATATCAACAGGGCATAAAAGTTCAACCAAATCCATATATTCTTCTTTTACCTGCAAAATATATCCGTTTTCGTCATCAATTTCCAAAGCACCATCACGACTGGAATAATCCATTATCAATTCTAAAATGGCCTCTTCAATATTTTCTGTTTCTTCATCTAGAATTGTTGCAATTTCATCTAATGTAACGGCACGTGATGTAATAAAAAGCACCGCTTCAATTCTTGATTTAAGCTGTTCTTTCGTCATATTTATCACCTTTTACTACATATAAATCAGAATAAAATTCATTCTGTTGTAAATCATAATCAGTTTCTGCAGTAAGAAATAATAATGCTATATAAGCACTGATTTTGTCCATGCCTAATAAAGTTAATTCATTCAACTCTATTTTATCATTTTTTTCAAAAATCTGAGATAAATTCTCTTTCAAAGTTGCAACACAAGATTCAATATATTCTTCATGTGCAAGGTTTACAATATCATCAGGAGTCAATCTTGAATACGATTGAACTCTGCGCTTAGCTCTTTCTTGTCTGTTTTTTATTGTTTCATCGCGATCTAATTTTTCATAGAATTCCAATTGGCGAATCAAATCTTTCAAAGTAACAACACGATTATGATTCAATCGAACACTTGTACGACGTTGAAGAACTTCATCAATTGAAATAACATTATTTGTAGGCACATAATCTTCATCATTATAATCAACTACAAATCCGTCATCATCGAATGTAGGTTCTTCTGTTTGAGGCTCAAATTGTAATATATCAATACCTTCAAGAACATTTGATTTCAATTTCAAAAGTATTGCCGCAAAAAGAAAAGTTCTTCCCGTTACTCTTAAGTTTTGAGACTTCATTTCAACCATATGTGCAAGATATTTGTCAGTAACATCGACAATGTCAATATTCCAAGGGTCAATTTTACCGGCTTTTGCCATATCGACAAGTATGCCGATACCCTCGCTTTTCTGCTGTTTGCCGTCTTTTGACAAACCTAAATCGGGCAAATCTATATTATAATCTACTGCTGTACTATTCTTCATCTCTTAATTTAATACCTGTAACTTTTGTTATACCTTTTTCTTTTTGTGTTACACCAATTGTTCTATTAGCTGATTCTATCATAGGTCGTCTGTGACTAACTACTATAAATTGCGTATCTTTTGATTGGTCCTGCACCATTTGGGCGATACGTTCAACATTCATTGTATCTAAACTTGCATCAACCTCATCAAAAGCATAGAAAGGAGACGGCATATATCTTTGGATTGCAAAGACAAATGCAAGCGCCGTAAGGGATTTTTCTCCGCCTGATAAGCTGCCTAATCTTTGATGTTTTTTATCTCTGATACTTACTTTCATATCCAGACCACCTGAAAGCGGATCCTCAGGAACTTCAAGTACAAGCTCACCTTCACCTTCTGATAGCCTGTGGAACACTTCTTTAAAGTTTTCATTTATGTGATTGTATGTTTTCATAAATGTTTCTTTTTTTAGCTGTTCATAACCTTGCATTCTTTCAAGAATTTCTTTACGTTCTTTGCTAAGTGTTTCAATTTGCTCTTTTAATTCGGTTTGTCGAGTTAGCACTTCATCGTATGTTGCAAGTGCGCGCATATTAACATCACCAAGCTCTTGCATACGTTTTTCAAGTCTTTGAATCTTAGCGGTTATCTCATCAATAGAAATTTCAACAGGTTCAAGTTTATTTATTTCAACTCCGGCTTCTTCCAATTCTTTTGTCGCACTTTCAAGTTGAGGTTCAAGTTCACGTCTGCGAGCTTTGAATGATTCAATTTGCTCTTCAATTCTTTCGATATCAGCTATTCGAATATGTTTTTGTTTTTCAAGTTCTATTAATTCATTGTTAATTTCATCACGTTCTTTTAGTAATTTGCCTAATTTTTCTTCAATTTGAGCAATTTGTTCGTGTAATTCTTCCATATTTTTTTTCAAATCATCAATTTCAGAAGCGTAACGCTCTTTATCCTCTTCCAATTTCTTGTTATTGTGGGTGATGGAGGCTATTTGTTCATTTAGGGTATCAATCAAATTGTTCATAAAAGAAATCTGTCGATTAGATTCATTCTTATCATTTTCAGCATTTAACAAATTAGTTTGCAGACGTCTGATTTCGTCTTCAACCCCTTTTGTTTTTTCCTTCAATTCTTTTAAATCCTTGTCATTGATAAGTTTTTCAACTTCCTCAATTTGCTCTTGGCAAGATGATATTTCATCATAAATTTTTACATTTTTTTCTTCTAATTTATCAAGTTTCTTATTTAATTCATCAATTTTTGGAGTAGTAACTTTTATAAAATCAGCTTTTTCTTTTAATATATTTTCACTATTTTCATAATTTTTGTTCATACTCTCAAGTTCAACTTTAGATTTTGAAAATTCTGTCATTGAGTCGGAGTATTTTGTCCTGATATCATCAAGTTTATCTTCTAAAGATTTCTTTTTGTCCTGAGCTTTTGATAATTGCTCTTCCATATCTTTTAAACGATCTTTGAATTTGTTTAACTCATCATCGTCATTTTGACTAAAGCTTAAGCCTGTTTTTAATCGTGTTCCGCCAGTCATAGAACCAGATTTTTCAAGCAATTCACCTTGCAATGTAACCATTCTGTACTTGCCGATTAATTTTTTAGCGCATTCAATGTCTTCTACAACAATAGTATCGCCTACAGCATAGAAAAATGCGTCTATATATTCATCATCGAAATCAACAAGATTTATGGCGTAATCAATTACACCTTTATCTTTTGGTAATTGCAATTTTGAGGGGGCTTTTTTAATTTTATTTAAGGGGATAAATGTTGCTCTTCCTGCATTTGAGGATTTTAAAAGTTCGATTGCAACAGAAGCAACATGTTCATCATCTACAACTACGTGTGCCATTCTTCCGCCAAAGGCAACTTCCATAGCAACTGAGTATTCTTTATCAACTGAACCGAGTTGAGCAAGAGGCGCATGTACACCTCTTAGTTTAGCGCTCATTATTGTATCAATAGCACGTCCGAAATTAGCATCTTCAGCAGCTTGTTTTTTTGCTTCCATAGAAGATATTTTTCTGTATGCTGCCTGAATATTGAAATTCAAATCATCAATCTCGTTTTTGGTTGTATCTAAATCTTGCAAAGCTTTTTGTTGAATTATTTTAAAATCATTCATTTCAGCCTGAAGCTGGTTAACAAGTGATTTTTTCATATCTTGATTTGTAACAAAGTTAGATTTCATTTCTTGTAATTCATCTAATTTTGCTTTTGCGTCATTAAGTTCTTTTTGTAGATTTTTTAATTCGTTTTCCAGTGGAAGCTTTGTTTGAATAAGCTTAGTTTCGTCATCTTTTAAGTCTTCAAGCTGTTTTCTTAAATTGTTTCGTTTCTCAATATGCTGGTCTGCAGTTGCATTTAGACCTGTCATATCCTCCAATATTTTTTTTAGTTCAGCTTCACGTGTTTGGATATTTTCTTTAATAGTTTTAATTTCATCTTCTTTTAATTGAATTTTTAAATTAAAATCTTCAATTTTCTTTTTGTGTCCTTCAATACCGTTTTTAGCATTTTCAATAGAGCGCAGACCATCATGAATTTGCTTATCTGCATAATTTGAAGCATTTTGCTTGCGATCAATGTCACCTTTAATTGCTTCTTCTTGTTTCTTTAATTCAATTTGTTGTGCTTCACCTTTTTCTTTTACAAGTTCTGAAATTTCTTGGTATTTTTCTTTGATAAGTCCGAGTCGTTCGTCTAAATCTTTATTTTTAACTTCTTCTTCTTTCTTCTTTTTGGTAAATTCTAAAATATTTTCATGTGCTTTTTCGAGATTTCTTTTTATATCAAAGAAGCGAACTTTATTGATTTGACTTTCAAGTCCTTGCTTTTCTTCTCTTAACTTTTGGTACTTAAGCGCAACTTCGCGCTCTTCTTTTAATTGTTCAAGCCTGTTATCTACTTCATTCAAAATAACAGTTGAGCGCTCAACCCTTTGTTCAACAGTTTCTAATTCTGAAGTAGCTTGTTCTATTCTGCGGTCAAAATCAGCAATCCCTGCTATTTCATCAATAATTTTACGTCTATTTTTGGGTGAACAGTTAGTTATTCCCATTACATCACCCTGCATCATAACATTATAGCTATTTGGAGTCACATTATACTTCTCCAAAATAGCATGTACATTTGTGAGTGTTGTAACGCTGTCATTTACATAATATGTGCTAGCATATCCTTGGCTTGTTTTTCTGATTTTTCTGCTTATAGTTAAATCTTCACCATTGTCGGTATCGCCAAATGTAACTTTTACGTATGCTTCATTTCGCTTTGTATATGTTGAAATAAAATGAGAAAGGTTTTCAGCCCTTAGCTCACTTGCATTTGCCAAGCCTAGTGCAAAAAGTACACTGTCAATGATATTGCTCTTTCCTGAACCGTTTGGTCCTGAGACAGTGGTAAATCCTTTTAGTAAGGGGATTTCTGATTTATTAGCAAATGATTTAAAATTATCTATTTCAAGTTGTTTTATATACATATTACAATTAGACACTATTATTGACTATGTGTCAAAAGTCTAAATAAATCTTTACGTTTGCCATGCCCTAAAATTGATGATATTATAGGATTATGCAAAATTTTAAAACAGAGAACGATAAAGAACGTAAATTTTTCGAACAGGATTTTTCGCCTGTAAACGAGTTGTTAAAGCGTGTTAGATCTTCGCTTATATCAGGAGATAAATTATCAATAAGTGATTTAGATTTTAAAGGTATTATAAATTATAATCCGTCTGAAACGTTGGTTTATGTAACTATATTTCAGGCCGGCAGAAAATCTATAAGATACGGAAGTAAAAGAGAATCTTTTGAAGCTACCCTTAATCGAAACATTGAAATGCTTCGTAAAAACCGGAATTTTAGCGAGTATAAACTTGATGATTTTGATAACTGCAGGATAATGCTAGAATATGTAATTTCACGTAAAAAAGTGAACAAGGATGATCTTCAGTATGAGAGGTTTGATGATTGCCGTTTTGAAATCGGGATAGATGGCTTAGAACTTAGAAAAGACGGAATATCATACTATTATATGCCAACTGAAGCAGTTACTTTAAGTCATATGGGACTAAAGTCAGCGCTAAAAGCACTTGTTAAGAGAACCCCTATTGGTAAAATGACGAATAAAATTTCTGAAAGGCTTAGTATACTTTCGCAGTCTAATTATGATTATTATCTTTTCAGAACAAGGGCCTTTGTAACTTATAAAGATGGAATTTTACCTTTGTATCGCGGTAATATAAGATTCACAAAGTTTGATTATGACGTTTTATACAATCAGGTTATGAATTCTATTGATTGGTGTCTTGACAATATGTATGAGGATGGGCGTTTTCTGTATTATTATGAATGTTCTGATGATACTTATACTGATCATGAACATCCTAATCGTCCTTTAGATGATTTATATTATAATGATTTGCGTCATTGTGGTGGGGTTATTGCTCTTTTAAGAGCATATCAGCTTTCAGGTGATGAAAAATATGTTGCAGCTGCTAAAAAAGCTCTTAATTGGAGTGTTTCAATAACTAAACCTCAGGATACAAAATGGGGACAAGGATATTACGCTTATTATAATGATAAAGCAAAATTGGGTGGCACGGGTGTATTGCTTGTCGCAATGATGCAATATCGAAACATTACCGGCGATAAGTCATATGATGAATATATTAAAGGTTATGCACGACATATTATAAGCAGAGTTTATTCAAACGGTGAAATTTTAGGCTACTACATTCATCCTGGTTTTCAAGGCGGGCAGCCTCTTGAAGTTATGAATGATGAGGAAAGAAAAGCTACTTTTTCTTTTTATTATCCGGGTGAAGCATTGTTCGGGCTTGGTTTGTTTGCAAATAATTTCAAAGACGAAGAGCCTGAACTTGTGCAGGAAGTTCGCCGAATCGGAGAGATTGCTTTGGATTGGCTTGTTGATGAAAGGCCTAAAATATATGCTGATTTGTTTACAGCACTTCCTTCAGATGCTTGGCTGATGCAGGCAATAGAAGAATGGGCAAAGGATGAGCATTTTAGAAAAGAGAATTATTTCAATTTTGTTTTTGGAGATGCTCAGACCATGATTGATAAAACATATACCCGTGATGATTCGCCTTATATTGATTATGAGGGTGGGTATTATTATAATTATGGGGATCATTATTATCCTGATGGTGCACGTTCGGAAGGGCTTGTTGCAGCATATTATCTCGCAAAATATTTAGGTAAGAAAGATTTGGCAAAGAAACTTTTGAATGCTTGTAAAACTGTTGCAATGTGTCAATTCCATTTGTACAACTCTATGGAAAATAATTATTCTCACAAAAATCCTGCCCGTTCGAATCGTTCAATAAGATTTAAAGCAACACGCCAATGGGTTAGAGTTGATTCTATTCAACACGTTTCTTGTTTCTTTGCAAGACTTTATATGGCTGAGAATAAATATCCTAAGAATTAGTTTTCATACTTTTAAAGCAAAAAAAAAACGACTTAGTAAAGTCGTTAGGGAAAAAAGGAAACAAAAATATCTGT
>CAMVQX010000011.1 GCA_947169755.1 uncultured bacterium | reverse complement strand
CTTCCGATAGAACAGGGTGAAAGAATTACGGCAGTTGTTCCTGTAAGCACCTTCTCAAAAGATTTGAATTTGATAATGTTGACTAAAAAAGGCTATATTAAACGTATAGAACTCGATAATTTCTCAAATATCAGAAGAAACGGTATAATCGCAATCGGTTTGGAAGAAAATGATGAATTGTGCTGGGTAAAACTTGCAACAGGTCGTGATGAAATCATTATCGGTACATCCTGCGGTATGGCAATCAGATTCCCGATTGAAGACTTAAGACCTTTGGGACGTTCAGCACGCGGTGTAACATCAATGAAATTGCGTTCCGGTGATGAAATTGTCGGCTGTGATATAGTTCCTCGCGATTATGATGCGGATTTACTTGTTGTAACTTCTGACGGATTTGGAAAACGTACAAAACTTTCTGAATTCAGAAGCCAAAACAGAGGCGGTATCGGTCTTATTGCGACTAAGTTCAAAACACCGTCATCAAAACTTGTTGCATTGACTATCGTTCAGGATTCTGACGATATTATGATGGTTACTGCAAATGGTGTTGTAACAAGATTAAATGCCGGCTCAATTTCCCGTCAGGGACGTCCTGCAACGGGTGTAAGAGCTCAAAATCTTGTTGATAACGATAATGTTGTTTCAGTAAACAAAATTGTAAATCCTGATGAAGATGAGCAGGTTAAAAAAGACGTTGCGGCAATGGATGTACAGGAAAGTGAAACGAACATTTCGCAAACAAGTCTTTTAGATTCAAGCGATACAGAAGAATAAAAAAAGAGCCTTCGGGCTCTTTTTTGTAGTAAATTTATAATTTTGCCGCATTTTTATTTTGTCATATAATAGTCTTATGGAAAAATTAATTACAGCTATTTTAATGGCGATTTTATCTATGCCGCAAAGTTTTGCGCAAAGTGTACCTTTTATTCCGCAAGCTACTATGGAGGCTGCAAGAGAAGCAGGAGCTGAAATTATAACTCAAGCCCCGACATCTGAGGTTGTGAGAGTCGGAATAGGAACTTCAAATTTTGCCTCTTACCAATATAATGATTTAACTGTTTTTGGAACGGGAGATACACAAATTTATGATAACGGTCAGCTTATCGGAAATTACGCTGCTAATCAAAATATTCGTATAACTTTGCAAAATGGCATGTTTAATGTTTATACTCCGCAAAGCAATTTACCCGAAAAAGTTTCAGGCCCTATTCAAATTACGAGTAATTATGGACTTTTAGGCGTATCAGGTTTGAAACGCGCAGGCAAACAAGCACTTTATCATGGTGCGTTTGAACTTGTTAAAAATAGCTCTAACACTTTTAATCTTGTAAATATGGTTGAAGTTGAAGAATATTTAAAAGGTGTTGTGCCGAATGAAATGCCTGTAGCTTTTGGCTTAGAAGCATTAAAGGCTCAAAGTGTTGCGGCGCGCAATTATGTTTTATCCCCAAGGACTAAATCTTCACCTAACTATGACGTCGTTGATTCGGTTGCAAGTCAAGTATATTTTGGTGCAAACACAGAAAAGCCACTTGGCAATCAAGCTGTAGCTGAAACGGAAGGCATTGTTGCATTGTACGGCTGGGATTTGATTTTGGCTCAATATTCATCAACTGCCGGAGGATATACTGAAAGCTATTCAAATGCTTTTTCAGATCCGATATCAAAAGAATTCCCCTCAAAAGATAAACCTTATTTGCAGGCAAAAGCTGATATCATTGGACAAGAGCCTTTGAATACAGAAGAAGCCGCAAGTGATTTTTATAAATCTAAACCTGATGCATACGATATGCGTTCACCATATTTCCGTTGGGAACGTGAATGGACAGCTGAAGAATTAAGAAAAGCACTTCAGGCTACACTTCCTGCTCAATCAGCAACAGGATTTATAAAACCGGTATTTCAAAAAGGCGAAACGCTTGGAAATATCAAAGAAATAAAAGTTTTGAGGCGTGGAGCTTCCGGCAAGATTATTGAAATGGAAATTGTTACAAATTCTAAAACGTATAAAGTTTGTAAAGAGTTGGTTATAAGACGTTTAATAACAAAAGACGGCAAAGCTTTACCAAGCGCCAATGTAGTATTTGAAAATAATTTTGATGAAAACGGTAATCTGGTTTCTATCAAAGCATTTGGCGGAGGGTTTGGCCATGGTGTCGGAATGAGTCAATTTGGAGCAGGATTTATGGGTTCAGAGCTGCACAAAACCTATGACAAAATTCTTCAACACTATTATACAGGTGTTGCTTTAGGTACAAAGCCTGAAATTTTATCTGCACAACGCCCTTCTTTAACTCAAAGTTTTTATGCAAATAAAGAGCAGGCGAAAGTTATAGTTGACAATAAATACGGTATAGACAATTTGAAAATAGATATCAATGGGCATGAAAAGCTTTTTGCATTGCCCAAAGAATTGTTTGCTCATAAACGTTATTGTGAAATTGACATCTCCGAATATGTTAAAAATGGCAGAAACATTGTACAATTTAGCCTACCTGAATTGGAAGATAACAAGGGTATCCGTTTATACGTGGAATTAGTAGGAAAAGATGACAGCGAATATATCTGGTGAATTTGATAATAAAACAACAAGTGTGTTAAAGGCTGCATGGATAATTGCAGTTGTTACTGTTGTTAGCAAGCTGATCGGATTTGTGAGGGATATAATCATTGCAAATTATTATGGTGCAACATTAGTTTCGGATGCATACTATTATGCATATCAAATCCCTGCGATTTCGTTAATTTTACTTGGCGGAGTCGGTGGTCCATTTCACAGTGCAACGGTTGCAGTATTTTCAAAATTAATTCCTAATTTGAACGAAAAACCTCAAGAAGAAGTCAATAAATTGTATTCAACTTTTCTTACTGTAACTACTGTATTATTTCTAATTTTGTCAGTTTTAATGTTTATATTTCCAAGGCAGATTATGGGATTGATAATTTCCGGCGGTTCTGCGGAAATGGTTACTTTGGCAGCCGAGCATTTGCGAATAATGACTCCGTTGTTGGTTATTGGCGGAATTGTCGGAATATATTACGGGATATTGATTATTTATAAGCAATTTATGCTGCCTAATTTATCCCCAATACTGATGAGTTCTGCAATTATAGGAATTGTTATTGCCGTTCCGTCGGACAATAAAGGTTATGCACTTGCTTGGGCAACTACAATCGGTGCAATTTTGCAGCTTGTTATACAATATCCGAATGTCAGAAAACTCGGTTTTTTGTGGAAACCAAATTTCAATTTTATAAATAACCCTCATTTCAAAGATCTAACGGAACTTTTATTTCCTGCGGTTTTAAGCTCAACAGTCGGGCAAATTCATATTTATGTAGATATGTTTTTCACATCTTACATTTCAGACGGAGCATGGACAGCAATCGGTTATGCAAACAGAGTCTTTCAATTTCCTGTCGGGATTTTGGTTACGGCATTTTTAGTTCCGCTGTTTCCGATATTTTCAAGGCTTGTAGCAGATAAAGATATGGAAGGCATAAGAACGTATTTCAACAAAGGTGTCGGAGTTTTATTTTTTGCCGCAATACCTATTATAATCGGGATTTTGACAGTGGGGCTTGATGCTGTAAGGTTGGTGTTTGAGCGTGGTGCATTTGATGAAAATGCTACATTTATGGTAACAGAGGCTTTATGGTTCTTGTCTGTTTCAATATTACCTTACGTTTTCAGAGATTCGATTACAAGGGTTTATTACTCATTCAACGATTCTAAAACCCCGTTCATTGTTGCATTTTCATCAATTGTTTTGAAATACGTTTTGAACGTTGTATTTATAAGACAATTAGGTATGGGAATAGGCGGCATTACGTTATCTACATCACTTGTTACACTTTTCAACGCTTGTGTTCTCGGATATTTAATCACAAAGAAATTAAAAATGGATTACAAGAGCTTGTTTATAAATCTTTTTAAAATGTGTGTTGCAGGTGTCGTTACATTTGGAGTTTGTTTAGCAGCCGCAATGATGATTGATAAATACGTTGTAATGTCAAAAACGCTCTTTGAATTAACAAAAATAACTTCAATCGCAATAATATGCACAGTTGTTTATACAGGGTTGAATTTGCTCTTCAAAATGGATTATGCAAGAGAGCTGTGGGAAAGAGTTTTGAATAAATTGAAATTCTGAAATTAATAATAAATTTTTATCAAAAAAATAAATATAAAGAAATGTAAAAATGAAGGCTAAAGTAGCTAAAATTCAGTTATAATGACTGATATGTATGGTATGATACAAGTTTTTTCATTCAAGTTTTAAAGTAATATTACCGTACTACTTAATGTGTATTAGCAATGAAAGGAGAAATCTATGGTAAGTAAAATAGGAGAACAAAGTGGTGCATTTGGAGGAGATAATAGAAATAATAAACCAATAACCCACAAAAATGAAGAAAAACCTGACATAGGAAATTTATTAAGTCGCAAATTTATTCCGGGAAATTCTAAAACAAAACAAAATGGAGCTATTACTCCTGATAGAATGGATGAGTACGATAAAGATGGTAATCTTGTCAAAACGGTATTTGGTTTTGACGTTAATGGTGATGGAATTTTAGGTGAAGGTGATGAAATTCAAAGTGAGTTAATAGCTGGTAACTGGAGAACCAAAGCTAACGGTGCGCTGACTCCTGATAGAATGAAAGAATATGATCATATGGTAGGTTAATAAAAACTACAACAGGTTTTGATGTGGATGGTGATGGAATTTTAGGTGAAGGTGATGAAATTCAATCTAAATTTTACCATAATTCAAATAATAAAACAGATGGTGCTATACCATATGATGTTCAAAAAGATTATAATGTAAATGGGAAATTAGAAACTATTAGACATGGTTTTGATGAAAATAATAACGGAGAATTTGATCCGGGAGAACAGAAAGAAGTTTACCATATGAAAGATGATAATTAGGATACTTATTAGATATATTTTTAATAAATATAAAAAAGAGTAGTTTTCCTACTCTTTTTATTTATAGTTAGATTTTATGTCTGCTTTACGAAGCAGATATTTTTATTTACAATAAAAATATGATTAACACAGACGAAGTAAAAAAAGTATTAGAAAATGACGGGGTAATTGCGTACGTTACCGATACCGTTTGGGGGCTTGGCTGTCTTGTAAATAGCGAAAAAGCCGTAAAAAAAATATACGAAATCAAAAAACGAGAAGCGCAAAAACCTCTTATTTTAATGTCTAATGAAGTTTACAACTTATTAGAATACGTAAAACCAATCCCGAAAATCGGTTGTCAATTAATAAAAAAATATTTTCCCGGCGCACTTACAGTTGTAACCGAGAAAAGTGACAAAACACCTGATTACATAACATCAGGCATGCAAACTGTCGGGATAAGAGTTCCTGATAACGAAGTTTTTAGAGAAATTTGCGCAGCAGTAACAGGTCATGTACTTGCAACAACAAGCGCAAACCTTTCCCATCAACCGTCTGCAAAAACTTATGAACAAGCTCTGGAAAACATGAAAGATTTAGCAGATTTAGTCATTCCTGATTACGGCTGCACTTGCAAAGGTTTGGAATCAACAGTTGTTGGCGTTGTGGGAAATGAATTGAGAATTTTTAGGCAAGGCGCAATAACTTTAGATATCTAGATTTTTTAAAACTTTTACGATATAATTTATTCGAGAGAGGTATTCTAATGAACAAAAGTCAATCTGCAGGAATGTATATAGTTTTAGCAATAGTAGTTATACTATTCGTATCATCAGTATTTATGTCAGGTTCAACAACAAAAGTCGAGGAAATTTCTTATTCAAATTTTTTGGAACGACTTGATAATGGTGAATTTAGCAAAGTGGAAAAAGCTGATGATTTTATTATCGCAGTACCCAAAAATCAACCCGAAACAACAACCACAACTCCTACAATGGACAATCCGTTCGGCGTTGCACAAAAAGTTCCTGCTTTAAGATACAAAGTTTTGACTCCGACATACGATCCTGATTTAATGGCTAAATTGAACAATTCAGGAGCTGATGTTCAGGTTTCTAAAGCCGTTGAGAGTTCAAAAACTTGGGGAAATTTGCTAGGATATCTCTTAATGCCAGTTTTGTTCTTAGTATTTTTGGTTGTTATGGCTAAAAGTATTCAGGCCGGCGGTTCTCAAGCTATGTCATTTGGTAAAAGCAAAGCAAAAATGCTTTTAGACAGCAAAGTAAAAACCACATTTAAAGACGTTGCAGGTATTGATGAAGAGAAAAAAGAACTTGAGGAAATTGTTGATTTTCTTAAAAATGGTGACAAATACATAAAACTCGGTGCACGTATTCCAAAAGGTGTGCTTTTAGTAGGTCCTCCGGGAACTGGTAAAACTTTGATGGCAAAAGCAGTTGCAGGAGAAGCAGGAGTTCCGTTCTTCTCAATCAGCGGCTCTGATTTTGTTGAAATGTTTGTAGGTGTAGGAGCTAGCCGTGTAAGAGATTTGTTTGAACAGGCTAAAAAACATCAACCTTGTATTATATTTATTGATGAAATTGATGCCGTTGGCCGTCAACGCGGTGCCGGTTTAGGCGGCGGACACGACGAAAGAGAACAAACGCTAAACCAATTACTTGTTGAAATGGACGGGTTTGACGAAAACACAAATATTATTGTAATTGCAGCAACAAACAGACCTGACATTTTGGATAATGCACTTTTAAGACCGGGAAGATTTGACAGGCAAATCTACATAAATGCGCCTGATGTCAGAGGCAGAGAACAAATTTTAAAAGTCCATGCAAAAAACAAAAAACTTGATGACGAAGTCGATTTAAAAACTCTTGCAAAACGTACTCCGGGATTTACCGGTGCTGATTTACAAAATCTTTTAAATGAAGCAGCCCTTCTTGCGGCACGTAACAATAAAGAACTAATTTCAATGGATGATATAGATAATTCAATAGACAGAGTAATTGCAGGTATTGAAAAGAAAAGTAAGGTAATGACTGATGAGGATAAAGAACTTACATCATATCATGAAGTAGGACATGCTTTACTTGCAAGACTTTTGAATGATTCTGATGAACTTCATAAAGTTTCAATAATCCCCAGAGGATATGCACTTGGCGTCACTTGGACAAAGCCGAAAGATGAAAAAGTTCACACAAATAAAGCAAAACTTTTGGCGCAAATTACTGTATCACTTGGCGGTCGTGCCGCAGAAGAAATCGTATACGGCAAAGATCGTATCAGCACAGGTGCTTCTCAAGACTTGATTAACGTAACCAATATCGCAAGAAAAATGGTTACAGCATGGGGCATGTCTGAAAAACTCGGTAACATGGCATACGGCAAAAACCAGGAAAACGTATTTATGGGCAGAGATTTCGGACATCAAAGAGATTATTCAGAGCAAATAGCTTTCGAAATTGATGAAGAAATGAAGCATATCGTTGATGAAAAATATGAAGAAGCAAAAAAATTGCTGAACGAAAATCGAGATATGCTTGAAGCTATTTCAAAAGAATTGTTGGACAAAGAAACCCTTGATGCAACTGAATTTGATGAAATTATGAATAGGGTAAAAAGTGAAAGACAAGCCTAAACTTATTCTTGAAATGCCAATAGAAAAACCCTTATTAGATGCGGATTGCGATATTATAGGGATTAATATTTCAACTAAAAATGAGGCTCAGCTTTTAAAAACTATTACTTTTAAAAAGCCTTTGATGATAAAATCTTCTGAAACAGAAATTTTGTTAGAAGCTTTGCATAATCTAAAAACTGAAGCAATAGTTGGTATTGTTAATGAAAACAACTATAAAGAACTTATTCCGGAAATTATAAAAGGCGGGCACACAGCTATTATCAGAACTCCAATTGATATTAATCTCGCAAAAGAAATGAATATTTTGACGACCGATATGGGGTTGAAAAAAATATTGATAGATACTGATATCGGCGGGCTTGGTTATGGGTTTGAATACGGTTATAGTATTATGGAAAAAATCAAACTTGAAAATGATAAATATTTGAATTTCCCGTTAATTTCTTTTGCAGCCGAAGAAACCGCAAAAACAAAAGAAGCAAAAGATGAAAATCTATCTTTGTATTTAGAGATAGCTTCAACTTCTGCAGTTTTGGCAGCAGGTGCTGATTATATAGTCTTTACAAAAGAAAAAGCTTTGAAAGCCATAAGGGGGCTTTTATGAGCGAACTTTCAGGGCTTCAAATCTTCAAATATCTTCCGGCAGCAAAAAAACAGGATCATACCAATTGCAAGGAATGCGGCTGCCCAACCTGTATGGCATTTGCTCTAAAGCTTTCAAAACATCAGGTTAAAATCGACAATTGCTGCTATGCACCTGATGAATTAAAAAATATATATATTCAAAGTTCAAAAGTTCCCCAAAAAACAGTCGAAATAAACGGAATAAAAATAGGCGGTGAAAATGTATTATACAGACATGAAAAAACATTCAATAATCCATGCCCAATTGCAGTATCAATAGATGTTGCAAAAAATAATTGGGAAAAGAAACTTGAACGAATTAAAAATTTTGAAATAAAATGCGTAAATGAAATTTTTAAGGTAGATTTAATAATTCTGAAAAATTCTAAACAACAAGATATTGATTTTAGCTGCATTACATTTGAGAAACTGAAATCACTTCCAATAAAAATAATAAATGATAACGATTTCAAATCTACATCTCAAGAATTAATCACTATAAGAAAAAAAGCTGTTCTTGATAAAGATGAATCTTGCAGTGAGCCTGTATGTGTTTGGTTTGAGCATAATGAAAACTTAAATGATTTATGCTCAAGAGCAGCATATTATATCTGTAAATATGCAAATATGATTGTTTTTGAAGATTTTGATGAAAGCTTATTTACGTCACTGATTATGTTAAGGCAAAATATTTATACCGATCCTCAAAAACCGCTTCAAGTTGAACCAAATATTTATGAATTTAATAATCCTGATGAAAACTCGCTTATTTTCATGACTACAAATTTTGCACTAACTTTTTTTGCAGTAGCAAATGAACTTGAAAGTTTGCCTGTTCCTTCTTATTTAATTGTTACACCTTCAGATGGCATGAGCGTTTTAACAGCATGGTCTGCTGAAAAATTTACAGCAAAAAAAGCTGCAAAAATGATAAAAAAATACGATTTTGCAAATAAAATGAAAAATCGCAAAATAATAATTCCCGGACTTTTAGCCCACATGAAAGATGAGCTGCAAGAAGAAATTAAAGATTTTGAAATAATTGTCGGAACTGTTAATGCTTTTGAAATCGAAGATTTTGTAAAGACAAAACTTAAAGCCTTTACAAGATAAATGCTTTAAGCTAATATTAAGAAAAAGGTATCCTATATGAAATATAAAAGAATTTTATTAAAAATAAGCGGTGAGGCTCTGTTAGGCAATCAACAATTTGGTATTGATCAAGAACCTGTGAAAATGATTGCGGGAGAAATTCAAAAAGCACGTGAACTCGGTGCTCAAATCGCAGTTGTTGTCGGTGGCGGAAATATTTTCAGAGGAATGAAAAACAGTGCAAAACTTGGTATGGATCAGGCATCCGGTGATTATGTAGGTATGCTTGCGACAGTTATGAACGCAATAGCACTTCAAAGTGCTTTGAATCAAATGGATATTCCCTGCCGTGTTCAAAGTGCAATAGCTATGAATCAGATTGCTGAACCTTATATCAGATACAGAGCCATTAGACATCTTGAAAAAGGTAGAGTTGTTATATTTGCGGCCGGAACAGGAAATCCTTTCTTTACAACAGATACCGCAGCTGCTTTAAGAGCTTCCGAAATTAATGCCGAAGCAATGTTAATGGCTAAAAACGGAGTAGACGGGGTTTATACAGATGATCCTAAAACTAATCCGAATGCAAAAAAATTAGATAAAATTAAATATGACGATATTATAATAAATGGTCTTAAAGTTATGGATACATCAGCTTGTACTCTATGTAAACAAAACAATATACCTATAGTTGTTTTTGATTTTGAGGCTAAAAACGGTATTATTGATATCTTAAATGGTAAAGAATTAGGGACACAAATTAATTAAAAGAAAGGTATAAAAATGAGCGAGGCATTAGAAGAATTATTTTTATTTGGGGAAGAAAAAATGGAAAAAGCTGTAAATCAGCTTCACAAGGAGTTTGGTTCAATTCGTTCAGGCAGAGCTAATCCGTTGATTTTGGATAAAGTTTTGGTTGACTATTATGGAGCGCCGACACCATTGAGACAAATGTCTCAAGTTTCAGTGCAAGACGGTACTACTCTTGTTATCACACCTTATGACAAAACAATTATTAAAGAAATTGAAAAAGCAATAATAAAAGCCGAAATCGGTATTCCGCCAAACAGTGACGGTATTTGTATTCGACTTGCATTTCCGCCTTTGACTGAGGAAAGACGCAGAGAATCTGCAAAAGAAGTTAAAAAACTCGGTGAGGATTCAAAAGTTGCAATAAGAAATATCCGCCGCGATATGGTTGATGATTTGAAAAAAATAGAGAAAGATGAAAATCTTCCTGAAGATAGTGTAAAAGATAATCAAGACAAGATTCAAAAACTTACAGATAAATATACAGGTATTATTGATAAATCTGTTGCCGATAAAGAAAAAGAGGTTATGACCGTATAATGGATGAAGTAAAAGGCTTGAATAAAAATGCAACAAAAATGCTAACGGGTGCGATTATGGGAACAATTGCAATGGGATGTATTGTTCTCGGTGGTATTCCGCTTTTGTTAATGATTTTTTGTATGATATCTTTTGCATCAAAAGAATATGTGAAAATACTTGAGCATAAGGGTTTTTATCCAAGTTTAAAAATTATAATAGCTTCAGAAATTATACTTGCCGCAATAATGTATTTTAAAAGAGTGGAATATGTTGCTGCTGCATTAACTTTTTGTACATTTGCATCTTTTTTGTGGGTACTTTTCAGAGGAAGGCAGCCGTATATCGCAAATGTTGCAACAACAATTTTAGGATTTGTATATTGTGGCTATTTCTCATTACATCTACTTTTGTTAAGAGATTTGAGTTCAGTAAATTATAATGACGGATTGGGCTTTGTTGTAATGATGTTTACTGCAGTACTTTCAACAGATGTCGGATGTTATTATGCCGGGACTCATTTAGGCAAACATAAACTTGCCCCTGTTATCAGCCCAAACAAAACTATCGAAGGCTCTATCGGCGGTATGATTAGTGCAGTCATAGGGACTGTAATTATCGGTTTGTTTATAAATTATTTCTTTACACCGCTTCCATGGTATGTTTCGGTTTCTGTTGGGCTTATTTGCACTATATTCGCACAAATCGGTGATTTATGCGAATCTTTAATAAAACGTGATGCAGGAGTTAAAGATTCAGGTCATTCTTTACCGGGGCATGGTGGATTTCTGGACAGATCAGACAGTTTTATACTAACTATTCCCGTAATGTATTTCTTCTGTAAATATTTTGTTTTTTCTAATGATGTTATAAATTACATAAAAGGACTTTTATGAAGGCTTTAGAAAAAATATTCGGTATTAGGATTGGAAAAGCGGACTTGTTTAAAAGGGCATTGACTCACCCGTCTTTTACAAAAGAAAAAGAGTTGCCGTATAACGAAAATTATGAACGGTTGGAATTTTTGGGTGATGCTGTTTTAAAGCTTGTTGCATCACAAATTTTATTTGAGAAATACCCTGATTATACTGAAGGAAGTTTGTCAAAAATAAGGTCAATAATTGTTTCTGATAGCACTCTTGCAAAAATTTCAAGGGAAATTGGATTGTGCGATTTAATAATACTTTCAAAACATGAAGCAAAACAAGGGTATGCGGAGATAGAATCAGTTTGTGCGTGCGCTTTTGAAGCTGTTTTAGGGGCTTATTATCTTGACGGAAAACTTAAAAAGCTCATACCATTTCTTCAAAATGTTTTGATGCAGTATATTGAGGAAGTTGATGACAATTTTGAAAAATTTAATGCAAAAGCAATTTTACAGGAGTATACACAATCTGTCGATAAAAAGACTCCTGTCTATAATCTCTTGAGTGAAACAGGTCCTGCACACAAAAAAATCTTTACGGTTGAAGTTTCTCATCAAGGTAAAGTTGTTGCCAAAGGTTCTGGCAAATCAAAGAAAGATGCAGAACAACATGCTGCTTATGAAGCCTGCAAGGTTTTGGGAGTAATAAAATGATTATAGTATCACCGTCTATTCTATCAGCTGATTTTGCCAATCTTGAACGTGATATAAAACGTGTTGAAGATGCAGGTGCCAATTGGCTTCATATTGATGTAATGGACGGGCACTTTGTGCCTAATATTACAATAGGTGTTCCTGTTGTAAAATCAATTAAAAAAGTTACAAAACTCCCTCTTGATGTACATTTAATGATAGAAAATCCTGAAAAATATGTTGAATCGTTTGCCAAAGCCGGTGCAGATATAATAACATTCCATTTTGAGGCATCAAAGGACATAAATGGTCTTATAAGATTAATAAAATCTTTTGGTGTTAAAGCCGGTATGTCAATAAAGCCAAAAACTCCGGCAGATGTTGTATTTCCTTATTTGAACGCTTTGGATTTACTCCTTGTAATGACGGTAGAACCAGGTTTTGGCGGTCAAAAATTTATGCAAGATTGCGCCGAAAAAATCCCTGCAATAAAAGAAAAAGCTAAAGATAATTTAATCATTCAAGTTGATGGCGGAATAAATGCCCAAACAGCAAGAATTTGCACACAATATGGTGCAAATTCTCTAGTTGCCGGAAATTATATTTACGGCTCAAATGATATTCAAAAAGCCATTAAATCCCTAGTCTAATCGGCCTTTTCTTTCTTTACGTTTTCTTATTTCATTATTGTCTGATGTAATATCTGCATTTGCAAGTGAGAATTCTTCTTCTGCGATTTCGTTATCTTCAGTTTCTTGTGCTGTTTCTGATGTTGCAAGCTCTTCTTCGTCAGTTTCTTGATTTTCTTCTGTTTTAGCAGGATCTTTAACGGCATCAGGTTCTTCTGTTTCTTCAGGTTTTTCAGCATTTTCAGCTTCCGGCGCTAAAGCTTCTTCATCTTCAATTCCGAGTTTGTTCAGCGCATCAATTCCGACATCACCATCAACCTGTTCATATGTTACATCATCGGGAATTTTTGCAAATGCTGCCATTTGCTGTGCCCAAACGAGTATTTCTGAGGGGATTTCTTCCCCTTTACCTTGTTCTTTTATAATTTCTTGCGGTGTAAGTTTTTTCCATTTGTTGAAATCAACCTTTTGTGTACCTACAGCGCCTATTTTCATATCATCTGCCATGATTTCTCTCCTTTCAAACTTACTTAAAATAACGGTATATTCTGGCATTTCTTTAGTATTTGTAAACTTTTGTAACAAATTTTATATAAATTGAATATAAAAAGTCAATAATTTTTTATAAAAATTTTTTATATAAATACGAGAGATATTAAAGAGAGAGGTTTCCAAAATGGCTACAGTACTATTATTTTCCAATACTGTTACAGATACTTACAAGCAAACATCAGATGCAATTAATAATGTTGATTTAAATAACAAACATGTTATAAAAAAGAGTTTGGTGGAAATTATGCGACAATCATTTTTCCACGGTGCAAGCAGGTTTGGGACAAACTTCATTGCATAAATGTCGTTAGGAAAATCAGGAATTATAGGAAATAGGAATCACAAAAAAGACCGATATAAAATCGGTCATTTTTTTTTGTAATTTTTAGAAATTGTCTATAACTTCTTGTGTTTCTTTTTTATTCATTTCGTCAGCTTGGAAAAATTTCTTTAGGTTCTTTTCTTGCTTGAAAGTTTGTGTTGAATTTTGTTTAAATTGGTTCATATCAACATTAAAATAAGCCCAACAAGCTGCTGCTGCAATAAGTAAAATAACAATCCATTTCATAATAAATACCTCGCTATTGTAACTTAAATATTTTAAAACAACTTTTTATATTTTAAATCAAGTTGTTGAATGATTTTAGTATATTGATATTTCGTAAGAACCATCATAGAATTTGAAATACATTTTTATCAAAGAACCGTTATATCCTGCCGGTGGCGGGTTAAAACGCGGGACACTCATCATCATATAATATACAGCATCATTTATTGTTTTGTTATCTGATTTTTGAGCAAAACTTCTGTTAATAAGTTTGCCTGTCGGGTCTACTGAAAACTGAACAGAGCATGTACCTGAGCCTTGAATGCTGCCTACGGGAAGTTTTTTAAACATTGCTGAGCGCAATTCACCTTTGTACTTAAGCATTTCAAAACTGTTTGAATTATATGTTTTAGTTTCTTGTTTTACCGGTGTTTGATTTGAAGTTTGCGGGGTTGAAGTTTGTGCAGGCTTAGTTTGTGTTTGAGGTTTAGCCTGTGATGAAGTTCGAGTCTGTGTTGGAGAAGTTGTTTGCGCAGGCTTTGTTTGCGTTTGTGGCGCAGGTTTAGTTTGTGTCTGTGTTGTGGGTTTAGTTTGCGCTTGTGGCGCAGGTTTAGTTTGAGTTTGTGTCGGTTTAGTCTGCGTTTGTGGTTTTTGAGTAGTTGACGGTTTTGTTTGTGTTTGTGCAGGCTTTGTTTGAGCCGGTCTTTGAATTGGTTGTATAGGTGTTGATGTTGCAATAGCTACAGGTTCAGTTACCGTTGGAAGTTGAGTTGTTTGTGCCGGAAGTTTTTGTTTTGGCGGAGTTGAATTCCAAATTTTATCTATTGACGGAAATGCTTTAATCTCTGTAACTTTTGGAGCAGGTTTTTCTTCAACAGGCGTCTGTGTTTTTACCGGTATTATCCAAACAACAACTGATAAAATAAGACATACCAAAAAGAAAATTTGAGAAACTATTGCTGATTTTTCTTTTGCGGTAAATGGTTCTCTGGCAGTTGTTTTTGGGACAACAGCATCTTCAATATAATCAAATGTATTGTTTCCGCAATCACAATACTCAACTTTTTGGCTATATTCTTTTTGGCAATCTTTACATCTATACATAAGCTTATTTTACCACAAAAAATTTAATGCCAAATATAATAAGTGCGATAACAAGCATTATCAATATAATTGCGGATTGTCGTACAATATCAAAATTTTGATTTGCCTGTCTTAATTTAATTGCAAACGGAATTTCTAATATAAGGAAAACTATCCAATAGATCAATTTGCACTCCTTTTGAAAATAATTTGTTCAAAAAGTAGTGATTGATGCATTTCAGGTTTAAATTTTACGATTGCAACTGTCGAAAACGCTAATATAATTAAAAATAAAACTATTAAAAATTTATTCATTATTTACCCTCTTTTTTAATAACTAAAAAATATACAGGACTGATTGTAATTATTAGAAATACAATTATAATTGCTAATTTCATTATTTTTTTACCTTTTCGTAGTCTGAAAAATCGCCCGGATTATAAAAATTGTTGGATCTTGCTATTGTAAAAGCTCCGGTAGCTTGCGTTGTAGTTCTCCTTGTCCCTTCAGGGAATTTTAGTATTGCTTTATTTTGCATTGCTGCAATTGCCGGTTTTACAACGTTTCTTGCTTCGTTCATATAATCTTGGTTAGAGCATTCAACTTTTATGTTTGAGACATTTCCGAATTTGTCAACGAGAAATGAGAAAGAAAACTGTGTACCAAGCGGTACAAATCCGAATTTACCGGCAGAATTTTGCATAACATAGTTATTAACGTTACTTCGCCATATATTCCAAGCAATAATTTCTTCTTCTTCCGTTAAGACTTTTTTAGTTGTAGGTGCAGGTTGCTGCGGTGTCTCAATTTTAACAACTGTTGGCTGTGGTTGCGGTCTTGGCTGAGGTTGAACTTGTGATTGAGGTTTTGGCTGTTGTGCCGGTTGTTGTGCTGTTTGAGTAGGTTTCGGTAACACTACCGGCTCCTGTGCCGCTTTCTCAGCATTTGACATTACCTTCTGTATTAAATCCGAATTAAAAATAGGGTTTGTTGCAGTTGTTACATTTGTTTTTTGAGTTGTCGGTTTTGGTTGTTCAACATAAACCTTTGTCGGTGTTGGTTGTGTTGTTGTAATTTTTACGGGAGTTTGCGCCGTTTGAGTTTTGACAGGAGTTACAACGTTTTGTTGAACAGGCACTTCAACTGTAGATGTTTTAATTGTATTGTCAGCTACAGGTACAACTGTAGGTGATGCAGTAGGTACAACTTCATTTGAAAAATCAGTCAGAACAAAATCTGCGTCCTCTATCAAAATAGGTTCATGTATCACCGGATGATATTTGACAGTAACCGCTGTTAATATTACAAATGCAATTATAAAAGCTAAGCTAAAAAATCTCATACTAGTCTTTATCTACTTTTGAAAGCAATTCGTCACACGCATATATGTCAAATCTTGTTTGGCTGAGCATTACAGTTTCCGCAATCAAAATTGCAGTAGGAACAAGTGCAGCCATAAAACTTAATGCTATACCTTGCAAATCGCCCCCTATTTCTGTCATGAAATAGGAAACGTTCATTGTAAATTCAATAATAATAATTGCGCATGCAATTGCAAATGATCTGCGTTTTTCAAAGTTTAATCTTCTAACCCCTTCAAGTCCGTAGATTGTAACACCGTGGTGTTGATAATCACTAAAACCGTCTTGTTTAATAACGTCTGAACCTTGAATTTTTTTAGTGCAAGTAAATGCGTTTACAAATGTAAAGAACGCAAATATAATCATAAATGTTGCCAATACTAAAAATACAGGGCTGATTCTCAAACCGGAAATTCTTACCCAGCCTGCTGCCTCCGGAAAACATTGTGCAAGAGTGTTTGAAACACCATATGCTAAGAATGGTGCTGTTAAAAGACCTATTCCAATTTCTCCGAAAGATTTTAACTGAAGGTTAAACATTTTATCTTTTATATTTTGTAGTTTAGTGTTGCTTAAACTGTTAATATATCTTTCAATCCATTGTCTGTAAGATTTTATAACACCTTCAAAATCTTCTCTGTATTCATATTTATCAAGCTCAACGGCATATTCAGATGTGCTGCTCTTAAAATATCCGCAAGCCATAGCCAAGATTGCCATTATACCCGTAAAGAATAGTGAAATGAATATTGCAAATACTACAAAATCTTTTATGTTCATAAAATAAACAAGGTTTATAACGTAAACGCCGAGTATCATAATCATTGAGAAAAACAACATAAGATTTTGACCTATTTTTGAAGAAGCAAAACCGTCTTTTTTCGTACTGTTTTGAACGAATAGATATGTACCTTGTTTAAGAAGTAAACATACACCATAAATTAACAATGCATATATTGCCCAAATTTTTATGTTAGTCGGAAGATGAAGAAAATCTGCGGATTCTTTTATATTCAAACCTGTTAAGTAATTTGAAACACCAAAAGAACAAATCATTGCACTGAATAACATTGCAATATGCAAGAATATGCTCGTTTTGTTGTTTCCTGAAAGTTTATTTTTTAAATCGTTAATTTGAAATGCGACTTGCTTTACTATTGAAACACGTGCATTTTCGATATCACCTTTTTGTTTTTCAAGTTTTACTTTAGTAACAGCGTTAACATCTTTTCCATATAAACCTTTTATATCATCCTCGGTAAAATCTTCTTTACTTATGGAAGTAACTGTTTTTACCGGTTGCGCAGGTTCATCAGCCAATATTTTTACACTTACAAACTCTTCGCTGCCTGCAAACATTAATTTGCAAACATTTGCAACTTCAACTCTTTTTATAGGTTGTCCTTTAAAAAGAACTTTATCGCTTTGAAAATTGTTTGTAATTGTGCATTTGCCACCCATCATTTGAAGGGTAAGCAAAATATCATATCCCAAATTTAAAATCACATCACAATTTGGATTTGTACCTACGTTTACTACATCTTTGTTAAAAAATTTTTCTCCATTGGATGTTGTTACTGCTATAGCCATATTTTACCTCATTATCTTCCAAGTGCATTAAGAAATTTTCTGATTGATTTATCAATATTTTGTTCCGGTGAAACAACTAAATGGCTTTCTCCAAGAACAGGTGTCAATTTTTCTTTTACCAAATCCAATTTTGACGGATGGGCATACAAAAACATCATTGATAAATCAGGTGCATATTCCATTACATTTTTAACATTATCCGGTAATGTATCCCAGTTGAGTTGTTTTTCAACTGCGCCTTCGTTTTCAAGATCACCTATTACAACAATACCGGGGACATAGCCGTCTTTTTTCATTGTCATAACGTGTGAAAAGGCTTTTTTCATAGCTTCGCCATACGCTGTGCCGTAGTCTTTTGCATCAAATTTTAAAAATGCATCCATAGATTTTGTAATCGTACTTCCGTTCATTGGCGTACCTTCATAAATCAAATATGCATCTTCTGAGACTCTCAATATTTTGATTTGATCTTCCGGATCAAGCATATTGCAAATTTGTTTCAATGTCTTTTTCTGATTAGCAAGTGCATTCTGATTTGAAGCGGAAGAATCTATAAGAAAAATAACTGCTGACGGATGAAAATCATCAACTTTTATTTTACTTAAACCTGTCCAAATAAATTTCCCTGCTACCGAAAGTATTAATAATACCAATCCTAATGTTATAAATTTTCTGTTTAATTTCATTTCTATTTCCCTACAAAATTATCCTATCACAATTTTTTTATTCCTGCAAACTATAAGGATTTGCGGTTAAAACGTCTGTCAGTGTTAATTTTATTGTTGTTCCGTCAGGAATTTTAATATCTGTTCCTTGGTTCATTGCACCGTGCAAACCGCCGGCTGCTGCTCCGATACTTCCGTATACAAGCATGCTTCTGCCCCAGTTAGGGTCTGTGCTACCGAGAGATGTAAACAATGCGCCGATTAGCATACTTCCTAATGCGCCTACCACGACATCTCTTGTCATTTTGGTTGCACGTTCGCTTTTTGCTTTCATCACAATTTTTTTAGTTGAAATTTTTATTCTGTTTCCGTCAGGAGTTAATATTTCATAAAAATCAAACTCAATAGAACCGCTTCCGTATGCATATCCTGCACTTTGAGCATCTGTTGTTCTCCCGTATACAAGACTTCCTGCAGGTGCTATCAATTGCCCGTTATAAACTAAATCATCAGTCAGACGAACTGTCAGCCGGTCATCTTTTGCCATTGTGCCTGAACTTATTCCTGAATCAAAGGTTACGTCAAAACTTGTACCTGAAGGAACTCTTACAACAGAGCCGTATAATTTTTTCTGTTGCTCTTCTGTTTGTTTAACCAAATCTTCTTGGCTCGGATTATACAAAAGCCCGTTTGACGGAGATGCGGTATATGGTGTGTAATCAGGTTCCGGTGTTGGCGTATATGTCGGAGTGTAAGTCGGAGTATATGTTGGTGTGTATATAGGGGTATAAGTATTTTGTTCCTCCTGATATTTGGCGGAATCTCTTTTATCAACGGATTTACGTCTGACAGGTTGAGTTTGTTGCTGTTGTTGCCTGTCAAATTCCGCTTGAGCCTCATCCGAAAAATCATAATCCGCAAATGCAGGCAATATGACCAGTTGAATACATATTAACAATGCTAATATCTTTTTCATCTTACCATTATTATAATATATGATTGAATTATTACAATATTTTTGATAAAATTGTTAAGGGAGAAATTTATGGAAAAGATTTTTGAAATAATTGCTGTTGTGTTGAGTGCGTACATTATTGGCTCAATTCCAACCGGTTATATAATAGTTAAAGCATTTACGGGTCAGGATATTAGAACAATCGGTTCAGGTTCAACCGGTGCAACAAATGTAAAAAGGGTTATGGGTAAAAAATGGTTTTTTATAACCTTGCTTTTAGATGCATTTAAAGGTGCTTTACCTGTAATTTTGGCAGCTTGCTTTGCAAAAACATTTACTTCAATAGGGCTTTTACCAGTTTTAGCTGCAGTTGCAGTAATTTTAGGACATAGCAAATCAATATTTTTAAAATTCACGGGCGGCAAATCTGTAGCTTCAGGCGTAGGTACAATTTTGGCGCTAAATTGGCAAGTAGGTCTTATTATTGCTGCAATTTGGGCAATAGTTACATTCTTTACAAGGTATGTTTCTGTAGGCTCGATTACGGCTTTGATTTTGTCTCCGCTTTTAATGTGGGCATTTAAAGCACCTTTGGCATATGTCGTATATTGCGCTTTGGGTGCTTTGTACATTGTTTGGCTTCACAGATCAAATATTCAAAGACTTATTAAGGGCGAAGAAAATAAAGTCAGATAACAAAAAAGGGCTCGTCAGCCCTTTTTTATTTTCTCATGTTTTTCGAAATTTACAATCCCAAAATAAGTCGGTTGCTTACCGAGATCATCTCCATTTCGTTAAAAATATTCTGTTGTACGGTAATTAAAACATCAGCTCTCTGAGCAAGACTTTTCAATCTCGATTGGAATTCTTGAACCTTTTCTGATGGCGTTTGCGCATTCAATACTTCTGCTATGTTTTCAATAATATCCTCAAGTGTGTCTTGTGCTGAAACTTTTGCACCGACGTCAGATGCAAGTTCTTTAGCCTCTGATACGAGCTGCTCTCTTGATGAATGCCCTCCTTGTTGCTTACCTGAATTGTTCTGCCTTGGCGCAGCCTCCGCCTGCGCTATTAATATTTGTGCCTGAGCTTCCGTTTGCACGGTAGCCGGGTCAATGCCTAAAGCCTCCAACCGCATCTTGGTGGAAGGTTTTAGTTCATCACCCTTATAACTTGATATAGCTAATGCATGTACATGGCTGATTGACGACATATCCCAAGTCCTTTCTCTAATTTGTTTAATAAATTTTTAAACAAAGTCAATCATTATATTTTTAATTACGGACATTTTGTGTAAAAACTTTAGCTGTAGATAAGGCTTTTTTTACAATTCTTCATTTTTGTGTTACATTGTTGGTACCTTATGAAAAAGCTTATAATTACAACGTTTATAATTTTTATAACTGGGATAAGTGCTTGTGCAGTTGAGGTTATGCCTGATTACATTACTCCTGCTCAGAGTCCGTATTATGAAAAGGTAAACGAAACCGTAGCAATTATATTCAATAAAGTAAAAACATACATCAGGACAAACAGATATCCAAAATATTTCAACGATTTTTCACTTATAAAAAATGACGGCACACAAACAAATACCTATAAATATGTTTATAACGGCGGTGCTGAACTTATGTACGGTGTTGACACCAACGAATTGAAATATATTTCATTCCGCCGTCCTGAGCTTCAGAAATGCCGTATAATGTATGATTATCCGACGGGAAGATTGCACGCAATCCAAATATTTACGGATGACGGGGAATCATTTGTGTTCAGCTCAGACGGGAAATATGTTGATTATGCGCCATATGTGCAAAAAGTAAATGAAGAAGTCAAGAAAAATTGGCTGGTTCCTTCACGTAAAAATATTGAAGCATTGGCAAAAGGACAAAAGGATTTGTTGGTTCAGGCAGCCGTAACTATTTTGAAAGATGGTTCCGTTAAAAAAATTATTATCCTAAAATCATCTCATATCAGAGAACTTGACAAAAATGCAACCGAAACAATCAAAAGAGCTGCGCCTTTTGATG